>NZ_LWBK01000035.1:0-139438 GCF_001614195.1 Bacillus sp. VT 712
CTTAGTACGAGAGGACCGGGATGGACACACCGCTGGTGTACCAGTTGTCTTGCCAAAGGCATCGCTGGGTAGCTATGTGTGGACGGGATAAGTGCTGAAAGCATCTAAGCATGAAGCCCCCCTCAAGATGAGATTTCCCATAGCGCAAGCTAGTAAGATCCCTGAAAGATGATCAGGTTGATAGGTCAGAGGTGGAAGCACGGCGACGTGTGTAGCTGACTGATACTAATCGATCGAGGACTTAACCAAAGCGATAGTACACGAAGTACTCAGCGAAATGTTATCTAGTTTTGAGAGAATAATCTCAAATCATGTCTGGTGACGATAGCAGAGAGGTCACACCCGTTCCCATGCCGAACACGGAAGTTAAGTTCTCTAGCGCCGATGGTAGTTGGGACTTTGTCCCTGTGAGAGTAGGACGTTGCCAGGCAACAGCGAAAAAAGGCTAGTCAAATGACTAGCCTTTTTTCTATATTCTCGAATAAAAAGGAGATTTTACTATGAGTGAGAAGAAAAAGAAAAAAGCTATGTATGAAGTAGGTGAAAATGAAACGATTGCTGATTGTTTAGATCGTATGAAAAAAGATGGCTATATGCCTGTGAGAAGAATAGAAAAGCCTATCTTTGAAGAAACGGTCAAGAATGGGGTTAAAGAGCATGTTCCTGTAAAGCAACAAATCATATTTGAAGGAAAATCACTTTAAACACGAACATTATTAAAAATTAAAAGTTAAATATTCGATTTTTGAGTTGACTTTTTTCATGGTTGGCTGTTATCATTAAGTTGCAAATAAGAGAAACGAAACCTCATATAATATTCAGGAATATGGCCTGAGAGTTTCTACCCAATAACCGTAAATTATTGGACTATGAGGAAAGAACAATCAATTAGGATTAACTATTCGTATCCTGCAACTTATAGTAAAGGTACGAATTAATAAAGCCTAGAGTGATTGTGACTTTCCTTTTGGAAATCACATCATTCTAGGCTTTTTTTATAAATTAAAAAAGGAGCTTTTATCTATGAATGTAAAAGTTGCTGTTGTCATGGGAAGTCAGTCAGATTGGTCTACAATGCAACATGCTTGTGACATCTTAGAAGAATTAGATATTGCTTACGAAAAGAAAGTTGTATCGGCACATAGAACTCCAGATTATATGTTTGAATACGCCGAAACAGCAAAGGAAAGAGGAATTCAAGTTATTATCGCAGGAGCAGGGGGAGCAGCACATTTACCAGGTATGATTGCTGCAAAAACAGTATTGCCTGTGATTGGTGTACCGGTTAAATCAAGTAACTTGAATGGCTTAGATTCATTGCTGTCCATCGTTCAAATGCCCGGAGGTGTTCCGGTCGCAACAGTAGCAATCGGCAAAGCAGGAGCAACAAATGCAGGCTTGCTTGCAGCTCAAATTTTAGGTACATCAGATTCGGGCATTAGTAAACAGCTAGATGAGAGAAGAGAATCAATTCGATTATCCGTATTAGAAAGCAGTGATCAACTTGTCTAATGTTCTTATACGTCCAGGAAAAACAATAGGGATTGTTGGCGGAGGCCAGCTAGGGAGAATGATTGCCCTAGCTGCTAAGGAAATGGGTTACTATATAGCTGTTTTAGAACCTACAGAAGACTCTCCATGTGGTCAAGTAGCTGATATTAAAGTGATTGGTGCCTATGACGATCGAAAGGCAATTGAACGACTTGCAGAAGTTTCAGATGTAATCACATATGAATTTGAGAACGTTGATGTTGAGATGATGAAGTGGTTAGAAACGAAATGTTATGTGCCACAAGGAAGTCGTTTATTAGCAGTTACTCAAAATCGTCGTTTAGAAAAAGAAATGATTACTAATCTAAATCTAAACGTACCTCAGTATGCCATTGTGAAGAATAAAGAAGAGCTGTTAAAGGCTGTCGAGACGATTAGCTATCCTTGCGTAGTAAAAACGTGTAGAGGAGGCTATGACGGCAAAGGGCAAGTTCTTTTAAAAAGCAGTCATGACGTAGTTGAAGCAGAAGGATTATTATCACAGTCTGAATGTATCGTAGAACAATGGATGAACTTAGATAAAGAAGTTTCTGTAATCGTTCACCGAAATATGAGAGGCGACATTGTATGCTTACCAGTTGCTGAGAACATTCATAAAGATCATATTTTACACCAAACCATTGTGCCAGCACGTATTACAGCTAGCCAAGAGCAAACGGCAATTGAATATGCAAAAGAAATTGCAAAAGGCCTAAACTTAGTTGGGACTCTTGCTGTTGAGATGTTCTTAACAAAAGAAGGCAATCTCTATATTAATGAATTAGCACCAAGACCACATAATTCCGGACATTATTCAATCAATGCTTGCAGCTTATCGCAATTTCAGCAGCACGTTCGAGCGATTTGTAACTGGCCGCTAGTTCAATCAACATTGTTAAAACCTGCTGTTATGGTTAACCTATTAGGAGAGCATATTGAAGAAACAATGGCAAAAATCGAATATTTAGACGATATGCACCTTCATTTGTACGGAAAAAAAGTTCCGAAACATAAACGAAAAATGGGACATATTACTGTATTAGCTGATAAGATAGATGAGGCGGTAGAAAAAGCCGAATCATTGGGAATATGGGAAAGAACGGAGGAATTAACAATATGATTGAACGTTATACAAGACCAGAGATGGCAGCAATTTGGACTGAAGAGAATAAATTTAAAGCTTGGCTAGAAGTTGAAATTTTAGCTTGTGAAGCATGGTCTGAATTAGGACACATTCCAAAAGAAGATGTAAAGCTAATTCGTGAAAATGCATCTTTTGATATTAATCGAATCAATGAAATTGAACTTGAAACACGACATGACGTTGTTGCGTTTACTCGTGCGGTATCAGAAACACTTGGCGAAGAGCGTAAGTGGGTACACTATGGTTTAACTTCTACAGATGTTGTGGACACAGCTTTATCTTACCTACTTAAACAAGCAAACGATATTTTAGTAAACGACGTTGAGCGCTTTATTGAGGTATTAAAAGAAAAAGCACAAGAACATAAATATACGGTTATGATGGGTCGTACGCACGGTGTCCACGCAGAGCCAACAACATTTGGCTTAAAGATGGGGTTATGGTACGAAGAAATGAAGCGTAACTTAGAGCGTTTGAAGCGAGCAGCTGCTGAAGTAGAGTTTGGGAAAATGTCTGGAGCAGTTGGAACGTTTGCTAACATCGACCCGTTTGTTGAAAAGTATGTATGTGAAAAACTTGGTATTTCGCCAGCTCCTATCTCTACACAAACTCTACAACGTGATCGTCACGCACACTATATGTCTGTACTAGCGTTAATTGCAACTTCAATTGAGAAGTTTGCAGTAGAAGTTCGCGGCCTTCAGAAGAGTGAAACACGTGAAGTAGAAGAATACTTCGCAAAAGGTCAAAAGGGATCATCAGCTATGCCGCATAAGCGTAACCCAATTGGTTCAGAAAACGTGACGGGGTTAGCACGACTAATTCGAGGATACATGGTAACAGCTTATGATAACGTACCACTTTGGCACGAACGTGATATCTCACATTCTTCTGCAGAGCGCGTTATCTTACCAGATGCAACAATTGCACTGAACTACATGTTAAATCGTTTTGCAAACATCGTGAAAAACTTAACGGTATTCCCAGACAACATGAAGCGCAATATGGATCGTACGCTCGGCTTAATTTATTCACAGCGCGTGTTACTAACGTTAATTAACAAAGGTATGGTTCGTGAAGAAGCATATGATCTAGTTCAGCCTAAAGCGATGGAAGCTTGGGAAACACAAGTCCCGTTCCGCTCTCTAATCGAAGGAGAAGAGCGCATTACAAAACATTTAACAGCAGAAGAAATTGATGACTGCTTCGATCATACGCATCATCTGAAAAGTGTAGATATGATTTTTGAACGTTTAGGTCTTTAATAAAAAAGGCAAGGTAAGTCCTTGCCTTTCTGCAAAAATGGGTATCAGAATATTCTGGATATAGAGGTGTCAGCATGGAAAAGCAAGGGCTACTTTACGAAGGAAAAGCAAAGAAGATTTATGCAACAAATGAACAAGATGTACTGTGGGTTGCTTACAAAAATGAAGCAACAGCATTTAACGGTGAAAAGAAAGCTGAGATTGAAGGAAAAGCAAAGTTAAATAACCAAATTAGTAGTTTGCTATTTTCAATGCTTCATGAAAAAGGAATTCAGACACATTTTGTAAAACAACTATCTGACTATGAGCAAGCAGTAAAGCAGGTTGAAATCGTTCCGCTTGAAGTAGTGGTTCGAAACGCAACAGCCGGTAGTTTAGCTAAGCGTATTGGGGTTGAAGAAGGTATTCGATTTGAAAATCCAATTGTAGAGCTTTATTACAAAGATGATGCATTAGGAGACCCGTTAATCCTTGACGAACATGCCATTTTCCTACAAGCTGCAACTCAAGAAGAGATTGATAGCTTAAAAGCACAAGCACTTCAAATTAATAAAGTATTATCTTCTTTCTTTAAAGAGAGAGACATTTTCTTAGTTGATTTTAAATTAGAGTTTGGTCGTACGTCTCAAGGAGATATCATCTTGGCTGATGAAATTTCACCTGACACTTGCCGTTTCTGGGATGTTCATACAAACGAAAAATTAGATAAAGATGTTTTCCGCAGAGATTTAGGCGGTTTAACAGAAGCATACGAAAAAATCTTACAGCGAATCGGAGGATAACCCAACCATGTATAAAGTAAAAGTATTTGTCACATTAAGAGAAAGCGTACTAGATCCACAAGGCGTAGCCGTTAAAAATTCATTACACCGTATGTCTTATGAAGAAGTACAAGAAGTTCGTATCGGTAAGTTCTTAGAGCTAACAATTGATAGCACAGATGCATTAGATGAGCGAGTGAAAGAAATGTGTGAAAAGCTTTTAGTGAATACAGTAATTGAAG
Source organism: Bacillus sp. VT 712 (assembly GCF_001614195.1). Taxonomy (NCBI): domain Bacteria; kingdom Bacillati; phylum Bacillota; class Bacilli; order Caryophanales; family Bacillaceae; genus Bacillus; species Bacillus sp. VT 712. Next base: position 4,943 of record NZ_LWBK01000035.1, read on the forward strand.
ACTATCGTTACGAGGTTGAGGAGGTTGTCGTACAGTGAAATTTGCTGTAATTGTGTTCCCAGGATCAAACTGTGACGTAGATATGTATCATGCAATTAAAGATGAACTTGGTGAGGAAGTAGAATATGTTTGGCACGATGCTAAGTCTTTAGACGAATATGACGGTATCCTGTTACCAGGTGGCTTCTCATACGGAGATTACTTACGTTCAGGTGCAATTGCACGCTTTTCGAACGTAATGGATGAAGTGAAAAAGGCAGCAGCGGCTGGAAAACCTGTATTAGGCGTTTGCAACGGGTTCCAAATTCTTTTAGAAGCAGGTCTTTTACCAGGAGCTATGCGTCGCAATGAAAATTTAAAATTTATCTGTAAAACCGTTAACTTAAAAGTAGCTAACAATGAAACTATGTTTACAAATGCTTATGACAAAGACGAAATCATTGCAATTCCAGTAGCACATGGTGAAGGTAATTACTATTGCGATGAACAAACGTTACAACAATTGGTTGAAAACAATCAAATCCTTTTCCAATACGAAGATAACCCAAATGGAAGTCTTCAAAACATCGCAGGAATTTCAAATGAAGCAGGAAATGTATTAGGAATGATGCCCCACCCAGAAAGAGCAGTTAGTGATATTCTAGGTAGCGCAGATGGACTAAAATTATTTCAATCAATCGTAAAGCAGTGGAGGGAACAAAATGTCGTTACTTCTTGAACCAAATGTAGAGCAAATTAAAGAGCAAAAGCTATATCGAGATATGGGATTAACAGATGAAGAGTTTGCAAATGTAGAGCAATTATTAGGTCGTACGCCTAACTACACAGAAACAGGGTTATTCTCTGTTATGTGGTCAGAGCACTGCAGCTACAAAAACTCTAAGCCTGTTTTGAAGAAATTCCCTGTTACTGGTGAAAAAGTACTTCAAGGACCAGGTGAAGGCGCAGGGATTGTTGATATCGGCGATAATCAAGCAGTTGTATTTAAAATTGAAAGTCACAATCATCCATCAGCCATTGAACCTTACCAAGGAGCAGCAACTGGTGTAGGTGGAATTATCCGTGACGTCTTTTCAATGGGAGCAAGACCAATTGCGCTGTTAAACTCTTTACGATTCGGAGAGCTGACGTCTCCAAAAGTTCGTCATTTGTTTGAGGAAGTAGTAGCAGGGATTGCAGGTTACGGTAACTGCGTTGGGATCCCAACAGTGGGTGGAGAGATTCAGTTTGAAGACTCTTATGAAGGAAACCCATTAGTTAATGCAATGTGTGTAGGTTTAATTAACCACGAAGACATCCAAAAAGGCCAAGCAAAAGGTGTTGGCAATACGGTGATGTATGTCGGTGCTAAAACGGGCCGCGATGGTATCCATGGAGCAACATTTGCATCAGAGGAACTTTCAGATCAATCAGATGAAAAACGTCCAGCAGTTCAAGTGGGAGATCCATTTATGGAAAAGCTTCTTCTTGAAGCATGCTTAGAGTTAATTAAATGTGATGCATTAGTTGGTATTCAAGATATGGGAGCGGCTGGTTTAACGAGTTCATCAGCAGAGATGGCGAGTAAAGCAGGTTCTGGTATCGAAATGAATCTTGATCTTGTACCTCAGCGTGAAACAGGTATGACTCCTTACGAGATGATGCTTTCTGAATCACAAGAACGTATGCTAATCGTTGTTGAAAAAGGCCGTGAGCAAGAGATTGTAGATATCGTAGAGCGCTACGGTTTAGAAGCAGTATCAGTTGGTCACGTAACAGATGACAAACGCCTTCGGTTAACTCATAAAGGTGAAGTGGTAGCGGATGTGCCAGTTGATGCGTTAGCAGAAGATGCACCTGTGTATCACAAACCATCAGCAGAGCCAGCTTATTACCGTGAGTTTCAAGCTCAACCTGCTTACGCACCAACAGTAGACAATCATAGTGATATGCTAGTGAAGCTTTTACAACAACCAACGATTGCAAACAAAGAGTGGGTTTATAATCAATATGACTATCAAGTGCGTACAAATACAGTTGTATCACCTGGTTCTGATGCAGCCGTTGTACGCGTGCGAGATACAAATAAAGCATTAGCAATGACAACCGACTGTAACTCTCGCTATCTTTATCTAGATCCTGAAGTAGGTGGACGCATTGCCGTAGCCGAAGCAGCTCGCAATCTTGTATGTTCAGGTGCACAGCCTTTAGCAATTACCGACTGCTTAAACTTTGGAAATCCAGAAAAGCCGGAAATTTTCTGGCAAATTGAAAAAGCAACGGACGGAATGAGCGACGCTTGCCGTCAGCTTTCAACACCAGTAATCGGTGGTAACGTGTCTCTTTATAACGAAACAAAAGGTGAAGCAATTTACCCAACACCTGTTATTGGAATGGTTGGACTAATTGACGATGTGAAGCATATTACAACTCAGTATGCCAAACAAGCAGAAGACTTAATTTATGTAATTGGCGAAGCAAAAGCAGAATTTGCTGGGACTGAGCTTCAAAAAGTAATTGAAAGCGGTAAGGTATTTGGCCAATCGCCTGCTCTAGACTTATCAGTAGAAAAAGCACGTCAAGATCAGCTTCTTCAAGCAATCCGTCAAGGAACTGTACAATCTGCACATGATATTGCAGAAGGTGGTTTTGCGGTAGCCCTAGCAGAGAAAGTAATGAATGGTAGTGGGCTTGGAGTAGAAGTTACGGTGAACGGTGACCTAACAGCAGAGTTATTTAGTGAAACACAATCACGCTTTATTGTGACAGTAGCACCACAAAATCAACAGGCTTTCGAGAGTATTGTTGCGGATGCTAAGCTAGTGGGACGCGTAACTGAAAACGGAGAATTAACAATTAAGCATGAAGGAAATGCAGTTGTACAACAATTTGTTCAAGACTTAACGAAAGCTTGGAAAGGAGCTATTCCATGCTTGCTGAAATAAAAGGTTTAAACGAAGAATGTGGCGTATTCGGCATATGGGGTCATGAAAATGCAAGTCAAATCGCTTACTATGGCCTTCACAGCCTTCAGCACCGCGGTCAAGAAGGAGCTGGAATTGCCGTTACAAATGGAGAAAAAGTCAGCGTGGCAAAAGGCGTTGGCCTTGTAAATGAAGTATTCGGCCACGGTGAGCTTGATCAGCTTCAAGGAAAAGCAGCAATCGGTCACGTGCGCTATGCAACAGCAGGAGGTGGAGGGTTTGAAAACGTTCAGCCCCTTCACTTCCGCTCTCATAACGGAAGCATTGCATTAGCTCACAACGGTAACTTAGTAAATGCCAATGCGCTAAAGCACCAACTTGAAAATCAAGGCAGCATTTTTCAATCCACCTCTGATACAGAAGTGTTAGCACATTTAATTAAGCGTAGTGGCTATAGTGATATGAAAGACAAAGTAAAAAATGCACTCTCCATGGTAAAGGGTGCGTATGCGTTTGTTATTTTAACTGAAGATGCCATGATGGTTGCTTTAGATCCAAATGGCTTACGTCCACTATCACTTGGTCGTCTAGGAGATGCTTATGTCGTGGCATCAGAAACATGTGCATTTGATATTGTAGGAGCAGTTCACGAACGTGATGTAGAACCTGGAGAATTGTTAATTATTGATGATGAAGGAATAAAATCTGAGCGCTTTACGTTAAATGTAAATCGTGCAATTTGCAGTATGGAATACATTTATTTCTCACGTCCAGACAGTAACATTGATGGTATTAATGTGCATTCAGCACGTAAAAACCTAGGAAAACAGCTAGCGATGGAATCTCCAATCGAAGCAGATGTTGTAACTGGTGTTCCGGATTCTAGTATTTCAGCGGCCATTGGATTTGCTGAGCAATCAGGTATTCCGTATGAGTTAGGATTAATTAAGAATCGCTATGTTGGCCGTACGTTTATTCAACCATCACAGGAGCTGCGCGAACAAGGCGTGAAAATGAAGCTGTCTCCGGTGCGTAAGATTGTAGAAGGTAAGCGTGTTGTCATGGTTGATGACTCAATCGTTCGAGGAACGACAAGTCGCCGTATCGTTCGCATGCTACGAGAAGCAGGAGCGAAAGAAGTTCACGTTCGTATTAGTGCACCTCCAATCAAAAATCCATGCTTCTATGGAATTGATACATCTTCTTCATCCGAGCTAATTGCAGCAACTCGCTCTGTACAAGAAATTTGTGAATTAATTGAAGCGGACTCTTTGGAGTTCTTAAGCAATGAAGGATTAATTGAAGCAATCGGTCGAGATTATGAAAATGGTGGACAGTGTATGGCTTGTTTCACAGGAAAATATCCAACAGAAATTTATCCTGATACCGTACACCCACATGAGAAAGTAACTTGTTAGTTTCAATGTAAAAAAGGAGTGACAATATGTCATATTCATATAAGCAAGCTGGAGTTGACTTAGAAGCAGGCTACGAGGCCGTTTCACGTATTAAAAAGCACGTTGCACGAACAGAGCGTAAAGGTATTATGGGCACAGTGGGTGGATTTGGAGGAATGTTTGATCTATCTTCCTTAAACTTAAAAGAGCCTGTTTTAGTATCAGGAACAGACGGTGTTGGTACAAAATTAAAATTAGCTTTTCAAATGGATAAGCACGACACTATCGGGATTGATGCTGTAGCGATGTGTGTAAACGATGTGGTTGTACAAGGTGCAGAGCCTCTTTATTTCCTGGATTATATTGCATGTGGGAAAGCAGTCCCTGAAAAAATCGAAGCAATTGTAAAAGGAATTGCGGATGGATGCGAGCAGTCAAATTGTGCATTAATTGGCGGTGAAACAGCGGAAATGCCTGGGTTATATGAGGAAGATGAATATGACTTAGCTGGATTTACAGTTGGAGCGGTTGAGAAATCGGAAATTATTACTGGAGAGAACGTAAAGCCAGGACAGCTACTAGTAGGTATTTCATCAAGCGGTATTCATAGCAATGGCTATTCACTGGTTCGAAAAATCGTTGATGATCAAAAGCTGGATCTTCAAAAGGTATATGAAGGATTTGATCAAGCTCTTGGCCTTGAGCTTTTAACACCAACTAAAATTTATGTAAAGCCTGTGCTTCAAGCGTTAGAAGCAGCAAAAGTAGCAGGCATGGCCCATATTACAGGCGGAGGGTTTATTGAAAACATTCCTCGCATGCTTCCAGATGGTTTAGGAGTAGAAATTGACTACGGTTCTTGGCCAATTCCAAAAATCTTTGATTTCCTTCAAGAGTATGGTGGCTTAGAGCGTAAAGAAATGTTTGAAGTTTTTAATATGGGAATTGGGTTTGTATTAGCGGTAGAGCCAGAAGAAATGAACGCGGTCATCAATGCGATTGAAAGCAAAGGGGAAAAAGCGTTTGTGATTGGACGCGTGACAGAAGGCAATGGGGTAGAGTTTAGTGGAGGCGTGCTTGGATGATGAATATTGCAGTCTTTGCTTCAGGAAACGGCAGCAACTTTCAATCTCTATACGAAGCAACGCAATCGGGTCAATTAAAGGCGACGATTAAGCTTGTGGTTTGTAATAAGCCAGAAGCGTATGTAATCGAGCGAGCAAAAGCATGTGGTATTCCGTGCTTTGTTTGCTCACCTAAAGACTTTCCTGATAAAGCAGCTTATGAACAAGCAATTCTAAACGAATTACAGGCTAATAGCATAGATTTTCTAGTATTAGCAGGTTACATGCGCTTAGTTGGTCCAACATTACTTCAACCATATAAAAATCGAATTGTTAATATTCATCCCTCATTATTACCAGCGTTCCCAGGCATGGATGCCATTGGGCAAGCATTTGATGCTGGTGTAAAGGTTATTGGTATTACCGTACATTTTGTAGACGAAGGAATGGATACGGGGCCGATTATTGACCAGCAAGCAATTCGTGTAAATGAGGAAGACACAAGAGAAACTGTTGAAGCTCGTATCCATGAGATTGAGCATACGTTTTATCCTCAAGTACTCAACAAGCTGTTTCAACAGCTTGTGGTTAAATAATAGACTGGGTTGTCAAAAAAGTTTTAATGCTTTACTATGGTAGAGTGATAGTGTAAGAAAGTTATAAAAAGAGAGATCGAATCAGGAGGAGTTTACAAAATGACAGCAAAACGCGCGCTTATTAGCGTATCTGACAAAGAAGGTATTGTTTCATTTGCTAAAGAACTGAAGGAATTAGGAGTGGAAATTATTTCGACTGGCGGTACAAAGCGTACGCTAGAAGAAAACGGCATTGATGTAATTGGTATCTCTGAAGTAACAGGTTTTCCTGAGATTTTAGATGGCCGTTTAAAAACGCTACATCCCAATGTTCATGGCGCTTTATTAGCGTTACGCGATAACGAAGAGCACCAGGCACAAATGAAAGAGCACAATATCTCACCAATCGACTTTGTAGTTGTAAACTTATACCCGTTTAAAAAGACAATTGAAAAAGACGATGTAACGCTTGCTGAAGCAATTGAAAACATTGATATTGGTGGACCAACAATGCTTCGTTCAGCTGCTAAAAACTATCGTTCGGTATCAGTTGTTGTCGATCCAACTGACTATGCGACCGTAGTAGAAGAATTAAAATCAAATGGAAACGTTTCGTTTGAAACAAACCAGCGCCTAGCAGCGAAAGTATTCCGTCATACGGCAGCTTATGATGCGTTAATTGCTGAATACCTAACAAATATTACGGGTGAAAAGACTCCTGAAAAGCTAACAGTAACGTATGAGCGTGTTCAAGGATTACGCTACGGAGAAAATCCACATCAGGAAGCGGCTTTCTATAAAAAACCATTAACGCAAAAAGGTTCAATTGCAACGGCTACGCAGCTGCATGGAAAAGAGTTATCTTATAACAATATTAATGATGCGAACGCAGCACTTCAGATTGTAAAAGAATTTTCGGAGCCAGCTGTTGTGGCCATCAAACATATGAACCCATGTGGAGTAGGTGTGGGTGAAACGATTGCTCAAGCTTATCAAAAAGCTTACGAAGCAGATCCAACATCAATATTCGGTGGTATTGTAGCAGCAAACCGTCCAATTGATCGCGAAACAGCTATTCAATTAAAAGAAATCTTCTTAGAAATCATTATTGCTCCTTCATTTGATCAGGAAGCAATTGATGTATTAACAGCGAAGAAAAATTTACGTCTACTAACAGTAGAGCTTGATGAAAATGCACAAAAAGAATCCTTCTTAACATCTGTAAAAGGCGGCGTGCTTGTTCAGGACGAAGATGTATTTGGTTTTGACGATGCTACGGTTTCTGTTCCAACAAAGCGTGAGCCAACAGAAAAAGAATGGGCAGATTTGAAATTAGCATGGAAAGTTGTGAAAAATGTAAAGTCAAATGCGATTGTACTTGCAAAAGACGATATGACAGTCGGAGTAGGCGCTGGACAAATGAACCGCGTTGGGGCAGCGAAAATTGCGATTGAGCAAGCCGGTGAAAAAGCACAAGGATCAGCTTTAGGATCAGATGCTTTCTTCCCAATGGGAGATACAGTTGAAGCAGCAGCTAAAGCTGGTGTTACAGCAATTATTCAACCAGGTGGTTCAATTCGTGATGAAGAGTCGATTGCAAAAGCAGATGAGTACGGCATTACAATGGTATTTACAGGCTTAAGACATTTTAAACATTAATGAGGTGAAGAACGTGAATGTTTTAGTTATCGGAAAAGGTGGAAGAGAACATACAATTGCATGGAAAGCGTCCAAAAGCCCACTTGTAAATGAAGTATTTGTAGCTCCCGGTAATCCAGGTATGAGTGACGTGGCAACGCTTGTCTCAATCGATGAAAGCAATCATGATGAGCTAGTGGCTTTTGCAAAACAAAGAGATATCAAACTAACAATTGTAGGCCCTGAAAATCCTCTAATTGAAGGGGTTGTAGATCGCTTCGAGGCTGAGGGTCTGCCGATTTTTGGGCCTCGTAAAAAAGCAGCTATGATTGAAGGAAGCAAAAGCTTTGCGAAAGAATTAATGAAAAAGTATGAGATTCCTACCGCTGCATATGAAACATTTACGTCTTACGAAGAGGCAAAAGCGTATGTAGAAAAACAAGGTGCACCCATTGTTATTAAAGCAGATGGCTTAGCTGCTGGTAAGGGGGTAACTGTCGCTTTAACTGTTGAAGAAGCTGTAGAAACACTTCATGACTTCTTGGTTGATCAAAAGTTCCAGGAAGCTAGCGCCACTGTTGTAGTTGAGGAATTTTTAGACGGTGAAGAATTTTCATTAATGGCATTCGTACGTGGTACAAAGGTATATCCAATGGTCATTGCACAAGATCATAAGCGTGCGTTTGACGGAGATAAAGGCCCGAATACTGGTGGAATGGGTGCTTATTCTCCGGTTCCTCAAATCAGTGAGGCTGAAGTAGAAAAAGCGGTTCAAACAATTTTATTACCAATGGCAGAAGGGTTAGCTGAAGAAGGCTGTGAGTATACGGGTATTTTATATGCTGGACTCATTCAAACAGCGCAAGGTCCAAAGGTTATTGAATTTAATGCTCGATTTGGTGACCCTGAAACACAGGTTGTATTACCGCGAATGAAAAGCGATTTAGTTGATGTTTTACTTCGCATTTTAAACAACGAAGACGTTGAAATTGAGTGGGATAATCAAGCCGTTATGGGGATTGTGTTAGCAGCTGCTGGTTATCCTGAATCTTATGAAAAAGGAAATCCAATTTACGGCTTAGAAAAGATCAACAAAGAAGCGCTTGTTTTCCATGCTGGAACAGCTTTAGATGGCCAAACATACGTATCAAATGGAGGACGTGTTCTTTTAGTAGGAGCTAAAGGAGATACACTTTCACAAGCACAAGAAGAAGTATACAAACAAATGAATCATATTGATGTAGCAAAAGGTTTCTTCTATCGAAAAGATATTGGATATCGTGCCCTTGAAAAAGCATCAAAGAACTAAAAGAAGAGCATTCGCTCTTCTTTTTATTTAGGTCATTTTAACTTGGGTTAATCGGTGGGCGCTCTGTGTAGTCATGTTGGTCTTCTTGGTATTTGTCATAAGCAAATACTAAAGGGCAAAAGCGCGTAATTCCTTCACCAATTTTCATTGCTGCCAAAAAAGCTAACCATAAATAAGAATCCCGGTAAGGGCGTCTTGTTAAACGAGAGGTTGCCAAAGAAAGCAGGGTAAAGCCAACCGTAAGTCGAATTAAAGCATTAATGATTCCAATATTTGGTCTCATGTTTCATCACCTTTTCTCATAAATTAATAAAAGTTATTTTGTAAATGGAATCTATTCAGTATAACCAAAAGGAGGCACAGCGCATGTCGATAGGAATGTATCGTTGGAGAAATAGACAAATTCGAAATCAGCTTTCGGTTGTGAGTGATCAAACATCCCCGACGATTGTATTAAAAGGAACAACCTACTTAAATGCTCGTTTAAATAAATGGATGAAAGCTAACATTTGGATTGTTAACGACCGCATTGTGTACGTTGGTGAAGCAATGCCAGCTGTGCTGGATTCATCTGCGGAAGTGTTTGACTGTCGCGACCAGTACATTGTGCCCGGCTATATTGAACCTCATGTGCATCCGTTTCAATTATATAATCCCCATACTTTTGCACAGTATGCGGCTAAGCACGGCACAACCACATTAATCAACGATAACTTAATGCTTATGCTGCAAGTAGATACAGAAACAGCATTTTCATTAATCGAAGAAATGAAAACGCTACCATATTCGATGTACTGGTGGTGTCGCTTTGATTCTCAAACGAAATTTGAAAACGAAGCAGAGATTTTCTCTCACGCCCATATTAAAAAGTGGTTAAATCATGATGCAGTCCTACAAGGAGGAGAGCTTACGAGTTGGCCTCGTTTGCTAAATGGAGATGATCTTATGCTTCATTGGATCCAGGAAGCAAAGCGGCTAGGAAAGCATATTGAAGGACATTTCCCAGGAGCTTCAGAACGAACGCTTGTTAAGATGAAATTGCTTGGAGCAGATGCGGATCACGAGGCTATGAGTGGAAAAGATGTTCTTTCAAGGCTGTCATTAGGGTACGATGTATCGCTACGCTATTCTTCCATTCGTCCCGACCTTCCGAAAATTTTGGATGAACTACATGAAGAAGACCTCAGTTATTATGAACATTTGACTATGAATACGGATGGTTCCCCACCATCTTTTTATACAGACGGAGTTTCAGATATGCTAGTGAAGGTAGCACTTGAACATCACGTGCCAATCATTGATGCCTATAAAATGGTTTCTACGAATATTGCACGGTATTATAATATTGAACACTTACATGGTCATATTGGCGTTGGATGTATAGCTAATCTTAATCTACTCGCTGGCCCTGAAAGTCCAACACCAGTAAGCGTTCTCTCAAGCGGAAAATGGGTTTTAAAGAATGGAGAAGAACAGAAAGAAAACGAAACATATTTCCCTTGGGCTTCGTATCAATTTCAACCGCTTGATTGTAACTGGAATCTTAAGATGGATGACTTTCAATTTTCAATGCCTATGGGTGTTTATATGAAAAACGCAGTTATTATGGAGCCTTACTCAATTCAACTAAATGTAGGGGATGAGTGCTTAGATACAAACCATGATGAATGTTTCTTCATGCTCATTGATCGCTACGGTAAATGGCGAATTAACACGCTGTTGAAAGGTTTTGCGACGCATGTTAAAGGATTAGCAAGTTCGTTTTCTAGTACGGGAGATTTTATTCTTATTGGAAAATCGAAAAAGGATATGCTATACGCCTATCATAAAATGAAAGAAATGGGTGGAGGCATTGCTCTTGCAGAGGGTGAAAAAATCGTTGCAGAGCTTCCGCTTACTCTAAATGGAAGCATGTCAACTGCAAAAATGGAAGTCTTAATGACGCAAGAGGAGCATTTAAAACAAGAGCTAAGAGTAAGAGGCTATCAGCATGAAGACCCAATCTATTCACTTCTTTTTTTCTCATCTACTCATTTACCTTATATTCGAGTGACACCGGCAGGAATTTATGACGTAATGAATAAAAAGGTACTTTTTCCGTCAATAATGCGTTAAAATATAAAAGTGTAAAAGCATTTTGTAATAGAGCGTTTAAAAGACAGGAATTTTGTTTATGAAACACAACATGAATAAATGATAATGAATAGAAAGTTTAGTGTAAAGGAGTTTTCAGCACATGCAAATTAACAAACTTCGCGGCAAAGAATTAGATCAATTATTCGAAGCAATTTTATCTTTAGAAAATATAGAAGAGTGCTATCAATTCTTTGATGATTTGTGTACGGTTAATGAAATTCAATCATTAGCACAGCGCTTAGAAGTAGCACGTATGCTTCGTGAAGGAAATACGTACCATAAGATTGAAACGGAAACAGGTGCAAGTACGGCAACAATTTCACGCGTGAAACGCTGCTTAAACTATGGTAGCGATGCGTATCAAATGGTATTAGAGCGCCTGCAAGATGATAAAGAAAAAGCGTGAGACATTCTCACGCTTTTTCTTTATCAAAATTTAATAGCTTCTTCTAGAAGGGATTTTAGCTCGCTAATTGGCACACGTTTTTGTTCCATTGTGTCGCGGTCACGAACCGTTACTTGGTTATCTTCTAATGAATCAAAGTCAAATGTGATACAGAATGGTGTACCAATCTCATCATGACGACGGTAACGTTTACCAATTGAACCTGCGTCATCGTAGTCAACCATAAAGTCGCTTGCTAATTCAGCAAATACGGCTTGAGCTTCAGTTGAAAGCTTTTTGGAAAGCGGTAATACCGCAGCTTTTACCGGTGCTAAAGCAGGGTGTAGGCGCATTACTGTACGAGATGAACCGTCTTCTAGTTCCTCTTCTTCATATGCATCAATCATGTACGCTAACGTTACGCGGTCTGCGCCTAAAGAAGGCTCGATGCAGTATGGTACGTAACGCTCGTTTGTTTCTTGATCTACGTATTGGAAGTCTTCACCTGAGTGCTCCATATGTTGTTTTAAATCATAGTCTGTACGAGATGCTACGCCCCATAGTTCGCCCCAGCCAAATGGGAATTTATATTCAAAGTCAGTCGTTGCGTTACTGTAGTGAGATAGTTCATCTGAATCATGGTCACGAAGTCGAATGTTCTCTTCTTTCATACCTAGAGATAATAGCCACTGTTCACATGTTTTCTTCCAGTAATCGAACCATTCTAGTTCAGTTCCTGGTTTACAGAAGAACTCAAGCTCCATTTGTTCAAATTCACGCGTACGGAACGTAAAGTTACCTGGCGTAATTTCGTTACGGAAACTTTTACCAATTTGTCCAATGCCAAAAGGAAGTTTCTTACGCATAGAGCGCTGAACGTTTTTAAAGTTTACAAAGATACCTTGAGCTGTTTCAGGACGAAGGTAGATTTCGTTTGTAGAGCTTTCTGTTACCCCTTGGTGTGTTTTAAACATTAGGTTAAATTGACGAATTTCTGTGAAGTTTGCGGAACCACACTCTGGGCAAGTGATTTCATGCTCTGCAATTAACTTTTTCATTTCATCAAAAGAAAGACCGTCTACAATCATTTCAATATCTTTTTCTTGAAGCTTTTCTTCAATTAATTTATCAGCACGATGGCGCGCTTTACAATCTTTACAGTCAATCATTGGATCGTTGAAGTTTCCTAAGTGACCAGAAGCTTCCCATGTTTTTGGATTCATTAAAATAGCAGCATCTAACCCTACGTTGTAAGGAGACTGCTGAATGAATTTCTTCCACCAAGCTTTTTTGATATTATTTTTAAGTTCTACGCCAAGTGGACCGTAATCCCAAGTGTTTGCTAAGCCGCCGTAAATCTCAGAGCCTTGAAAAACAAAGCCGCGATGCTTCGCGTGAGATACAATTTGATCCATTGATTTTTTCATAATAATTCCTCCAATAATAAATGATGTAATAAAAAAAATCTCTCGTCTCTGGGCATATGCAAGCATATGCCCAGGGACGAGAGATTTTCCCGCGGTTCCACCCTGGTTGATACGTACTGTATCCACCTTAAACATGTATATACTCCAGATTGCCTTTTCCTTAAATCTTGCTTTAGGCTTTCACTATCCCTAAATCGCTATTCTACTGCAGAGGGTTTAAGTACTATTAATCCTTCAAAGTATGGCTATACAATTTTGTAGCTATATATTAGCATATCCTATGCAGGGATACAATAACCGTTATAACAAAATGCTTTTTTCGCTTTGATTAATGTGGACAAAAAAGATTAGTTTTCGTTTCGTTTCCCAATCTTAGTTTTGTTATAATGAACAAATGGAAAGTAGTCCGTTAAGTTAATGCATAGTGAAGAGCTGCGGGATAAATAGATGGAGGTTCATACAATGTACGACGTAAAAGAATGGAGACACGTATTTAAATTAGATCCAAATAAAGAAATTTCAGATGAAGCATTAGAAAAAGTATGCGAGTCCGGTACAGACGCGGTAATAGTAGGTGGGTCAGACGGCATTACGTTAGATAACGTGCTGCAGCTTTTAATGCGTATTCGTCGCTATACGGTGCCGTGTGCTTTAGAAGTATCGACAATTGAATCAGTTACTCCTGGCTTTGACTCTTACTTTATTCCAACCGTATTGAACAGCAGTGACCCAAAGTGGATCTCTGGTTTACACCATCACGCAATGAAAGAGTATGGAGAAATTATGGATTGGGATGAAATCTTTGTAGAAGGATATTGCGTGCTAAATTCAGAAGCCAAAGTAGCAACTTTAACGAGTGCGAAAACAGACCTAGACGCTGATGATATTGTAGCGTACGCGCAAATGGCAGAAAGAATGTTTAATTTACCAATCTTTTACTTAGAGTATAGCGGTACGTACGGGAATCCTGATATTGTTGAAAAGGTAAAAAAGTCGTTAACTAATACAAAGCTTTTCTACGGTGGCGGTATTAGAACGAAAGAGCAGGCTACTGAAATGGGGAAAATAGCAGATACGGTAGTTGTTGGGAACGTCATCTATGATGATATATCAACAGCGTTAAAAACAGTAGATGCAGTGAAAAAGAATGTTGCGAACGAAAAATAAAGTAAAGTAAAATAGAACATATGTTTGATTAGGCGGTGAAATGATGAATTTTCTAAGTGAAAAGTTATTAACGGGATTAAACCCAGAGCAAAAAGAAGCGGTAAAAACAACAGATGGTCCGCTGTTAATCATGGCCGGCGCAGGAAGCGGAAAGACGCGTGTGCTCACGCATCGCATCGCGTATCTAATGGCTGAAAAAGAAGTGGCGCCTTGGAATATCCTTGCGATTACGTTTACAAACAAAGCGGCTCGTGAGATGAGAGAGCGTGTTAGTGCAATCGTTGGTGGAGTAGCAGAAGATATTTGGATTTCGACGTTCCACTCCATGTGTGTGCGTATCCTACGCCGAGACATTGACAGAATTGGTTATAATCGAAACTTTACTATTCTTGATTCAACAGACCAGTTATCGGTTATTAAAAACGTCTTAAAAGAAGAAAACCTAGATCCGAAAAAATTCGATCCACGATCATTGCTAGGAAGCATCAGTTCTGCAAAGAATGAGTTAAAAACAGCGGATGACTTTGCAAAAACAGCTGCGGGTCCTTACGAGGAAGTCGTGAGCACGGTGTATACAAAGTATGAAAAGCGCCTTAAGAAAAATCAAGCGCTGGACTTTGATGACTTAATTATGACGACGATTCAGCTCTTTAAGCGTGTTCCAGAAGTACTCACTTACTATCAGCGTAAGTTTCAATATATTCACGTTGATGAGTATCAAGATACAAACCATGCGCAGTATATGCTTGTTCGATTGCTAGCGGCGCGCTTTGAAAATGTGTGCGTAGTCGGTGATTCAGATCAGTCTATCTATCGCTGGCGCGGCGCGGATATTACCAACATTCTTTCTTTTGAAAAGGACTATCCAAAGGCATCGGTTATTTTATTAGAGCAAAACTATCGTTCAACAAAAAATATTTTAGCAGCAGCGAACGAAGTTATTGCCAACAACATGAACCGAAAATCGAAAAATTTATGGACAGAAAACGTAGATGGCCAAAAGCTTTATCGCTATCAGGCAATGAGCGAGCATGATGAGGCTCAATTTGTAGCGCGTAAAATTAAAGAAGCCGTAGAGGCTGGTAAACGCAAATATAGCGATTTTGCCATTCTATATCGCACGAACGCTCAGTCGCGTGTGATGGAGGAAGTATTATTAAAATCGAATATTAACTATACAATCGTCGGTGGGATTAAGTTCTACGACCGTAAAGAGATTAAAGATATTTTGGCGTACTTACGCTTAATTGCAAACCAAGATGATGATATTAGCTTAACGCGCATTGTGAACGTACCAAAGAGAGGCGTAGGAGCAACGTCTGTTGATAAAGTAGCAAACTATGCACTAACCCATGATATTTCAATCTTTAAAGCACTTGATGAAGTAGAGCTAATTGGGGTAACCGGCAAAGCAACGAATACGCTTCGAGATTTCCAAGCAATGATTGATAACTTAGCTCAAATGCAAGACTATATGTCTGTAACAGAGCTTGTGGAAGAAGTACTTGAGCGAACGGGCTATCGAGAGTCACTCAAAACGGAAAAAACAATAGAAGCTCAAAGTCGCTTAGAGAACATTGATGAGTTTTTATCTGTTACGAAAACCTTTGAAGAAGCAAGCGAAGATAAAAGCTTAGTCGCGTTCTTAACGGACTTGGCGCTTGTGGCTGATATCGACCAGCTTGATGAAGAGGAAGATGAGAACGAACAAGTTATCTTAATGACTCTTCACTCTGCAAAAGGACTTGAATTCCCGGTTGTGTTCTTAATTGGTATGGAAGAAGGCGTATTCCCACACAGCCGCTCACTCTTTGAAGATATGGAAATGGAAGAAGAGCGTCGCTTAGCATACGTTGGAATTACGCGTGCGGAACAAGAACTTTACTTATTAAACGCACAAATGCGCACACTATTCGGTAAGACAAACGTTAACCCGGCATCACGCTTTATTAGCGAAATTCCATCTGAGTTAATCGAGTCGCTGAATGAAGCGAAGAAATCACCGATGCAGCCAAGCGGAAGAAGCGCATCACCATATGCTGCTCGCAGACAAGCGGCCGTTGCAAAAACAACGCTCACGTCTACCGGTGGCGAATCAATTGGCTGGAGGGTTGGCGACAAAGCGGAGCATAAAAAATGGGGTATCGGTACAGTGGTTAGCGTTAAAGGAGAAGGAGACTCAAAAGAATTGGACATTGCGTTTCCAAGTCCAATGGGAGTAAAGCGTCTGTTGGCTAAATTTGCACCTGTAACAAAAGTATAATGTGTGAAAAAGGAGTAAGGATATGGATCTTGAAACGAGCAAACAAAGAATTCAAGAGTTGCATGAGCTTTTAAATCGCTATAACTATGAGTATCATGTATTAGATCAGCCAACAGTTCCGGATGCGGAATACGACCGCTTAATGAACGAGCTGATTAAATTAGAAGAAGCATTTCCGGAGTTGAAAACGCAAGATTCTCCTACTCAGCGCGTTGGCGGCCAGGTGCTTGATGCCTTTCAAAAGGTTGAGCACCGCACGCCGATGCTCAGCTTAGGCAATGCGTTTGATGAGCAGGATTTGCGTGATTTTGATCGTCGTATTCGCCAAGTCGTAGGAGATGATTTTTCCTATGTATGCGAGTTGAAAATCGATGGCTTAGCAGTCTCTTTACTTTACGAGGATGGCTACCTAGTACGTGGAGCTACGCGTGGAGATGGGACAATTGGTGAAGACATCACCGAGAATCTGAAAACAATTCGTTCAATTCCTCTTCGTGTAAAAGACCCGGTGACAATGGAAGTGCGCGGAGAAGCATTCATGCCGAGAAAGTCATTTGAAAAATTAAATGAAGCTAAGATTCAAAATGAAGAGCTTCCGTTTGCAAACCCTCGTAATGCCGCTGCTGGTTCACTGCGTCAGTTAGATCCTAAAATTGCAGCAAAGCGAAATCTTGATATTTTTGTGTATGCAATGACGGATGCGGGTGAGCAGGAAGTAGAAGCTCATAGTGAAAGCTTAGACCTTTTAGACCATCTTGGTTTTAAAACAAATAAAGAGCGTCAAAAATGTGCTACCATTGAAGAAGTTCTTGCTTACATTGAAAACTGGCAGGAAAAACGCCCATCTCTTGCTTATGATATCGATGGGATTGTTATTAAAGTCGATTCGTTTGAGCAACAGAGTAAGCTTGGTACAACGGCAAAAAGTCCGCGTTGGGCAATCGCTTATAAGTTTCCTGCAGAAGAAGTTGTAACAACTCTAAAAGATATCGAGCTCACGGTTGGACGTACAGGTGTTATTACGCCGACGGCCATTTTAGAACCTGTGCAGGTTGCCGGTACGACCGTGCAGCGCGCATCTTTACACAATGAAGACTTGATTCGTGAAAAAGACATTCGCATCGGCGACCAAGTAGTTATTAAGAAAGCGGGCGATATTATTCCGGAAGTTGTGAATGTAATTACCGAAAAACGAACGGGTGAGGAACAAGAGTTTACGATGCCAACTCACTGCCCGGAATGTGAGAGTGAACTTGTTCGCTTGGAAGGAGAAGTAGCGCTTCGCTGTATTAATCCAAGCTGCCCAGCTCAAATTCGTGAAGGGCTCATTCACTTTGTGTCTCGCAATGCAATGAATATTGATGGTCTTGGTGAGAAAGTGATTACTCAACTCTTTAAAGAAGAGTTAATCAAAGACGTAGCGGATCTTTACGAACTAACAAAAGAGCAGTTAATTGAGCTTGAGCGAATGGGTGAGAAATCAGCGGATAATCTGTTAAAAGCCATTGAAGCTTCTAAAGAGAATTCTCTTGAAAGGTTGCTATTTGGTCTAGGCATTCGTCACGTTGGTGCCAAAGCAGCAAAAACCCTAGCACAACAATTTGATACGATGGACAAGTTGCAAAAAGCAACGTATGATGAGTTAGTGACAATTAATGAGATCGGTGATAAGATGGCCGATGCAATCGTTACATACTTTTCACAAGAAGAAGTGCAAGAGCTGTTGAGCGAGCTTCAAGAAGCCGGCGTTAACATGACGTATAAAGGCCCAAAACCAGTCAATGTAGAAGAGTCTGATTCTGTTTTTGCTGGTAAAACGATTGTTTTAACTGGTAAATTAGAAGAGTTAGGTAGAAGTGAAGCAAAGGCGGAGATTGAAGCTTTAGGCGGAAAAGTAACAGGTAGTGTAAGTAAGAAAACAGACCTTGTCATTGCGGGGGAAGACGCAGGTTCTAAACTTGCTAAAGCAAATGAGCTTGGCATTGAAGTGTGGGACGAAGCGAGGTTACTTATTGAATTAAACAAATAAGAGGTGTGTATAGTTGAAAAAGATATTTTTACTGTCTCTTATGGTCATGCTTATAACCTCAGCATGTACACCTAATTTTTCGAAAGAGGAAGAGATTGTTCAACAAACAGATGATAAAAATGAAAAAGCTGTTATTCCAAAATACAGCATTTCAGATGAGTATTACCGGACAATTCTTCCTTATAAACCGGGAGTAGCGAGAGGCCTTGTAGCAGCGAATATGAATAATCGCCTTGATATTCAAGAGTTTGAAACAGGATTAATGCGTCTAGCGCAAGATGATTTTTCACCTGACAAATATGTGTTCCAAGAAGGGCAATATCTAGACAAAGAGACGATTCGTTCATGGTTAAGCCGTAAGAAAACAGACGCGCAGTTTAAAGAACTAAAGGATAAGACAAAGGAAAATGATCGTGATTCATTAAAGAATGAAGGTCTCAATCCAGCCGATACGGGTGATGGAGACTTAAAAGCACGAAATGAAAGAAGCCCCATGTATTTGGCTCACATTACGGAGCAAAACTACTTAGTTCAAGACGGTGACGATAAAGTTGCGCTTGGCGGGGTAGTTATTGGTCTGGCAATGAACTCTGTCCACTACTATACGCAAGAAGATGGATACGCTCGTGAAGTTAAGCTGGATGATAAAGAAATTGAAGAGCGAGGCAAAGAGATAGCAAATACCATCGTGGATCGTATGCGTAAAAAGAAGGGACTAGAACAAGTGCCAATCACGGTGGCAATCTTTAAGCAAAATCCAAAATCTTCTTTAACACCTGGGAACTTCATTAGCGTTGGCCAAGCTGGCAAAGGACGTAACTCAGTGAACAGCTGGGATAAAGTTGATGAAAAGTATTACCTATTCCCGTCATCTGCTGCCGATAAAGACTATCGCGATGATGCAATGAAGTTTAATGAATTCAAAGCACAAATTGAAGATTACTTCCCGAACTTTACAAGTGTAGTAGGGAAAGGTCATTATATCGATGGTCAGATGCAGAGAATGTCCATTGAAATCCCAATTCAATTTTACGGAAAAGGTGAAATTGTTGGGTTTACTCAGTATGTTGCTGGATTAATGCTTGATCATTTCCCAGACTATATGGAAACAAGCATTTCCATTACGTCTGTAAACGGTCCGGAAGCACTGATTATCCGTAAGCCTGATCAAGAAACGCCAACCGTGCATATTTACGAAAACTAAGTTAAAAGCCGCTCACCTGAGCGGCTTTTTCATTGTGAGAAAAAAGGTGTGTCTTGGTGAGATTTCATGAATTTTTGCAGGTGACTCTTAGCATATTGAAATGCATCCTTTTCAGTTTTTCGCTCTTCATATGGCAACTTTTTATCAAATTCAAACTGCTTTTTAAAAAAAGGAATATCTTCTTGCATCACATGACGCAATTCATGAAAGATTATTTCAATCAAAGGTAAGTACTCCTCAAAATTAAATATAAAAATGATGCCAACTTCCCTCCAATAAACGGCGGATGCATATTGAAGGAATTCTGCCTCTTCTTCTCCAAGTTCAGAAACAATCTTATTGGCTTCACAAGAGTCACAAAACACAACTGGGGTTGTGAACTTTCGGTTAAGACATGAGAATACTTCTTTTTGCAGGCTGTGCAAGTCAAATGAAAATTCTTCATCTAGCACAAACCAGTTTTGACACTCTTGGTAGACAGGACGCTTATGAATAGTCGAGTAAATGAGTAATGGATTCATGGTATGTTCACACTCCTTACTAGCAGTCATATTCATTTTCGACCTTTTTATTTACCCCTATACTTCTGATTAAGAAACTTATGAAGAGGTTATTAATATATATGTCAACGAGCTATTCATTTAGAAGAAAAGGAATAAAAACTCTAAATAAGTCCAGGAGAAAAATCCCTTTTCTAGAGGAATATAGAGTGTAACCCCTATCATTTTAAAAGGAAGATTTTATATTTATGGAACTGCTCTCAGAAATGTTGCTTGATGCTAGTGAAGTTTGGTATTATCAGTATATTGTAGTGGGACGAATATTCGGAGGTGAACGAACATGTCAAGAATTTCTGTTGAACAAGTAAAACATGTTGCACATTTAGCTAGATTAGCTGTAACAGATGAAGAAGCAGCTCTATTTACGAAGCAATTAGATGCAATCATTACATACGCTGAGCAGTTAGATGAATTGGATACTACAAACGTAAAACCAACTTCACACGTACTAGACGTGAAAAACGTAATGCGTGAGGACAAGCCAGCAAAAGGATTACCTGTTGAAGATGTAATGAAAAACGCGCCAGACCATAAAGATGGATACGTCCGCGTACCAACTATTTTAGAATAAGAAAGGAGGCTTTACGATGTCATTATTTGATCGTAAACTTTCAGAATTACATAAGCTTCTTCATAGCAAAGAAGTAAGTGTACAAGACCTAGTAGAAGAATCGTATAAGCGTATTAACGCAGTAGATGATAAAGTGGGTGCTTTCCTAGCACTAAACGAGGATAACGCTCGTGCTTACGCAAAACAACTAGACGAAGCGCTACAAACGAAAGATGAGTTTGGTTTGTTATTTGGTATGCCTATCGGTGTGAAAGATAACATCGTAACAAAAGACTTACGCACAACGTGCTCCAGTAAAATTCTAGCAAACTTTGATCCAATCTATGACGCAACAGTTGTTCAAAAGCTACAATCAGCTGAAGCAGTAACGATTGGTAAATTAAATATGGATGAGTTCGCAATGGGTTCTTCAACTGAAAACTCTGGCCTACAATTAACTCGTAACCCGTGGAATTTAGATTATGTACCGGGTGGATCTAGCGGTGGTTCAGCAGCAGCTGTTGCAGCTGGCGAAGTACCATTCTCACTAGGTTCTGATACGGGTGGTTCAATCCGTCAACCAGCGGCTTATTGTGGTGTTGTTGGATTAAAACCTACATACGGACGCGTGTCTCGTTACGGTCTTGTTGCATTTGCATCTTCTTTAGATCAAATCGGACCAATCACAAACTCAGTTGAAGATAATGCATATTTACTTCAAGCGATTTCAGGCGTTGACCCAATGGATTCAACTTCTGCAAATGTAGATGTTCCAGACTATGTATCTGCTTTAACTGGCGATATTAAAGGCCTTAAAATTGCTGTACCAAAAGAATATCTAGGTGAAGGTGTTGGAGAAGAAGCTCGTCAATCTGTACTGGATGCATTAAAAGTATTAGAAAGCCTTGGCGCAACTTGGGAAGAGGTTTCATTACCACACTCTAAGTATGCCTTAGCAACATACTACTTACTGTCTTCTTCAGAAGCTTCTGCAAACTTATCTCGCTTTGACGGTGTACGTTATGGATACCGCACAGATAATGCTGAAAACTTACTTGAAATGTACAAGCAAACGCGTAGCGAAGGCTTTGGTAACGAAGTGAAGCGCCGTATCATGCTTGGTACATTTGCGTTAAGCTCAGGTTATTATGATGCTTATTATAAAAAAGCACAGCAAGTACGTACGCTTATTAAGGAAGATTTCGAATCTGTATTTGAAAACTATGACGTTATCATTGGTCCTACAACGCCAACACCAGCGTTCAAAATTGGTGAAAAGACAGATGATCCGTTAACAATGTATGCAAATGATATTTTAACAATTCCAGTAAACCTTGCAGGCGTACCAGGTATCTCTGTACCTTGTGGTCTTGCGAACGGATTACCATTAGGATTGCAAATTATCGGTAAGCATTTTGATGAAAGCACAATTTATCGCGTCGCTCATGCATTCGAACAAGCAACTGAGCATCACAAAGCGAAACCAGCACTGTAAGGGGTGAGAAGAAGATGAACTTTGAAACGATTATCGGTCTTGAAGTACACGTTGAACTTAAGACAAAATCTAAAATTTTCTCAGCAAGTCCAAACGCGTTCGGAGCAGCGCCAAATGCGAACACAAGCGTTATCGACTTGGGATATCCTGGCGTACTGCCAGTTCTAAATAAAGAAGCGGTTAACTTCGCGATGAAAGCAGCTCTTGCATTAAACTGTGAAATCGCAACAGATACAAAGTTTGACCGTAAAAACTATTTCTATCCGGATAACCCAAAAGCTTATCAAATTTCTCAATTTGATAAACCAATTGGTGAAAACGGTTGGATTGAAGTTGAAGTAAACGGTGAAACAAAGCGTATTCGTATTAACCGACTTCACTTAGAAGAAGATGCGGGTAAATTAACGCATACAGGTGATGGTTACTCTCTAGTAGACTTTAACCGTCAAGGTACGCCTTTAATTGAAATCGTATCAGAAGCAGATATGCGTTCTCCGGAAGAAGCTTACGCATACTTAGAAAAATTAAAATCTATCATCCAATACACAGGCGTATCTGATTGTAAGATGGAGGAAGGTTCACTTCGCTGTGATGCCAATATTTCTCTACGTCCAGTTGGACAAGAGAAGTTCGGTACAAAAACAGAGTTAAAGAACTTAAACTCTTTCAACTTCGTACGTCGAGGTCTTGAGCATGAAGAAAAGCGCCAAGAGAAAGTATTATTAGCTGGTGGAATCATTGAGCAAGAAACACGCCGCTTTGATGAATCAACAGGCGAAACACTCTTAATGCGTGTAAAAGAAGGATCGGATGATTACCGTTACTTCCCAGAGCCAGACCTTGTAGCACTTCATATTGATGATGAGTGGAAAGAGCGCATCCGTGCGTCAATTCCAGAGCTTCCAGATGCTCGTAAGAAACGTTATGTTGAAGAACTTGGGTTACCTGCTTATGATGCAATGGTATTAACGCTAACAAAAGAAATGTCTGATTTCTTTGAAGCAACGATTGAAGCTGGCGGAGACGCGAAGTTATCTTCTAACTGGTTAATGGGTGAAGTATCAGCATACTTAAACTCAAACCAAAAAGAGTTAGCTGATGTAGCATTAACTCCAGAAGGTTTAGCGGGCATGATTAAGTTAATTCAGGAAGGCACAATTTCATCTAAGATTGCGAAAAAAGTCTTCAAAGAGTTAATTGAAAATGGTGGAAGCGCAGAAAAAATCGTAAAAGAAAAAGGCCTTGTGCAAATTTCTGACGATGCAACGCTACGCAAGTTTGTAACGGATGCGTTAGATGCAAATCCTCAATCAATTGAAGATTTCAAAAATGGTAAAGACCGTGCAATTGGATTCTTAGTAGGGCAAATTATGAAAGCGTCAAAAGGTCAAGCCAACCCTCCAATGGTTAACAAAATTTTATTAGAAGAAATTAAAAAGCGCTAATTAGCGACCGTTAATTTCTTTACATCATGTGATGACTGCCCCCTCGTAAAATTGTAGCTGCTATTTTAAGAGGGGGTCTTATTTTGGAATAGAGATTATGCAGATGTATATAATGTAGATATTGAATTGGTTTGGATTTTGATAAATTATCATTATTAGGATGATGAAAATGAAAAGAGCGAGAATCATTTATAACCCGACATCGGGGCGTGAAATTTTTAAAAAGAATTTACCAGAGGTACTTCAAAAGCTAGAGCAAGCTGGTTATGAGACGTCTTGTCATGCAACTACCTGTGCTGGTGATGCGACAGAAGCTGCTAAGGTAGCAGTGGAGCGCAAATTTGATATCGTCATTGCTGCTGGCGGTGATGGAACGATTAATGAAGTTATTAACGGCATTGCTGGACAAGACTATCGACCTCAGCTAGGGATTATTCCAGTAGGAACAACCAATGACTTTGCTCGTGCAATTAACGTTCCTCGTACGATCGAAGGAGCGGTTGATGTTATCATTAACGGTGTCCCAAAAGCGATTGATCTAGGTGCAGTTACCAACGAAGGACAGACTCATCACTTTGTAAATATTGCAGGCGGTGGCCGCTTAACAGAGCTTACGTATGAAGTTCCGAGTAAGTTAAAAACAATGCTGGGTCAGCTTGCTTACTACTTAAAAGGAATGGAAATGCTGCCTTCAATTAAGCCAACCACGGTTGAAATTGAGTATGATGGCAAGTTTTTTAGCGGAGATATTATGATGTTTCTAGTATCTTTAACAAATTCGGTTGGAGGCTTTGAGAAGCTAGCGCCAGATTCCTCTTTAGATGATGGAATGTTTGATTTAATTATTTTGAAAAAAGCTAACTTAGCTGAGTTTATTCGTATTGCTACATTAGCGCTACGTGGAGAGCACATCAATGACCCCCATATTATTTATACAAAAGCAAATCGCGTTAAGATTCATACAAACGATAAGATGCAGCTGAACCTTGATGGGGAATACGGTGGATTATTGCCTGGGGAATTTGTCAATTTATATCGACATGTAGAAGTTTTTGTCCCAAAAGAGACAGCGAAATTAATGGAGAAAAATGAGATCGCCTAACTGCGATCTTTTTTTATGGAAACGACTTTTGTGTAAAGGGAATCGATGTGGTACAATCAGTTCAGCATTTTTAAATACAAAGGATGTACGATAAATGGAAAAGTTAACACCACCAGTTGAAAAAAATGATTATATAGATGTTACGTTTGAAGATTTAACACATGACGGTTCAGGCGTAGCCAAAGTAAACGGCTTTCCAATCTTTGTTCAGAACGCACTGCCTGGCGAAAGCGGCCAAGTGAAAGTAATAAAAGTAAAAAAAGGCTATGCGTTTGGAAAACTTATGAATCACAGTACGGTGAGCGAAGCTCGCGTAGAACCTCCCTGTCCTGTGTATAAGCAGTGCGGAGGCTGTCAGCTTCAGCACGTAAGTTACGAAGGTCAGCTTTCGTTTAAGCAAAAGCAGGTCCAAGGGGTAATGGAAAGAATTGGCCACCTGCCAAACGTGCCGGTGCTACCAACAATGGGTATGACAGATCCTTGGCGCTACCGTAACAAAGCGCAGGTTCCTGTTGCAAATCGAGACGGTGGCTTAGTGGCTGGTTTCTATCAGCAGCGCAGCCATGACATCATTGATATGGACATGTGCCTAATTCAACAGCAAGAAAACGATGATGTTGTTCAAGTTGTTAAAAGCATTCTTGAAAAGTACAATGTTCCCGCTTATCATGAGCAAAAACACAAAGGAATCATTCGCCACATCATGGCTCGCTACGGCTTAACGACGGGAGAAATTATGGTTGTGCTTGTTACTCGCACAAGCGAGCTTCCAAACAAAAAGCACATCATTGAAGAAATCGTTAAAGCCGTGCCGAATGTGAAATCAATCGTTCAAAACGTCAATACAAAGCGCACAAACGTTATTCTGGGTGATCAAACAAACGTACTTTGGGGCGAAGAATATATTTATGACTATATCGGTGACGTTAAGTTCGCTATTTCAGCCAAGTCATTTTATCAGGTAAACCCAGAGCAAACGAAAGTACTTTATGACAAAGCACTTGAGTATGCGGACTTAACAGGTGAAGAAACGGTGATTGATGCATATTGCGGAATTGGGACAATCTCTCTGTTTTTAGCGCAAAAAGCCAAGAAGGTATACGGAGTAGAAATTGTTCCTGAAGCGATTGAAGACGCTAAGCGCAACGCTAAGCTAAACAACATTGATAACGCTGAGTTTGAAGTGGGAGAAGCTGAAGTTGTCATTCCTAACTGGTACAAGCAAGGCATCAAAGCGGATGTCATCGTCGTTGATCCGCCGAGAAAAGGCTGTGACGAAGCACTATTAAAAACAATTCTTAAAATGAAGCCAAAGAAAGTCGTCTACGTATCATGCGGCCCGGCAACGCTGGCGCGTGACCTCAAGATCCTTGAAGAAGGCGGCTATCAAACGGTGGAAGTGCAGCCTGTTGATATGTTTCCGCATACGACGCATGTGGAATCAGTGGCAAAGCTTATTTTAAAAGAAGAGGCTGGGACATAAGTAATTCAGCCAATGATAAACCTGAACGATTGAGAGTTTCTCACTTTTAATCGTTCAGGTTTTTTGGTTGATTGTGAAAACAATGTTGGAAACAGGGTGGAATGGAGCGTAGGACACTCGACTCCTGCGGGAAAGAGAGGGAAAACGGAGATCCCGCAGCGCAGCGAGGAAGCTCAGGTTCCTCCCCGCGGAAAGCGAGTGGCCGTAGCGCAATGGAACGGACGTGTTCAGACAAACCAAAAAGATTGGAACAGCTATTGTTCGTCTCTTAGAAGCAATCATTTTGTTATGTCCCAAACTCTTTTATTAAAAAGGATAGTGCCTTCACTTTGGACTAATCCCTTCCCAAAAAAGATCCACTAAAGACTGAGCGGTTTTTTCGGGTCCTCCTAGTTCATTGATTAATTCTTTTTTATTTCGAATCATAGTGACTGTTGAAAATGCATGGGTAAGGAGAAGAGGGTTCCTCTGAACGATATCACCGTCTTCCATTGCTTGTTTGAAAATATTTTCCAGTGCTTGATGCACGGCTTTTTCTGACCCGCGAATTTTCTTTATATGATCTTCTGTAAGTGAAGAAGTAGCTTCGGTTAATAGTGTTTCAAAGTCGATGTGTGGTCTTTGAAGATGGTCTAACGTGACTTCATATAATCGCGTTTTTAATCCTTTGGAACTTTGTAACAGCCGCTCTGTTTGTATGGTAATACGCTCAAACATACTTGATACAGATACCGTGAACAAGTTTGCTTTATTTTTAAAGTAATAATAAACACTAGCTTTTGTTACGTCGCTTGCTTCTGCGACTTGTTCCATTGAGACACTTTCATATCCATATGTCATAAACAGATGAGCTGAAGTTTTCAAGATTTGCTCCCTCGTTACATTCTTTTCAATTGTTATTTTGGGTCTTCCAGGCTTTTTCTTCGGTATGTTATCACTCATAGGGAGCCTCCTAGTTCAAAAAATAGACATATTAATTCAGTTGATTAATTAACCTTTCAGTATATATAATTATTTAAAGGGTCTATCATCATTTTAATGGATTTGACCAAATCAAACAAATGTAATTCAGAAGAAAAGAGGACTTGTGGATGAAGAAAAAAATAAGTTACCTTTTGGCTAGTATTGTCACTCTACTAGTATTGGGTTTTCTAGGCTTTTTTATATGGTCACAACAAACCTATGAACCATCTGAAAAGCTTTATACGCTGGTAGATAAAAAAGATATTAAGCATAAGGAAGATTGGATTATTTTTAATCCTAAACAAAACAACCAAGTAGGAATTGTCCTGTATCCTGGTGCGAAAGTAGAGCCTGAAGCTTACAGCTACTACGGTAAGCAATTGGCAGAAGAAGGCTATTTAGTTGCGATTCCTAATGTGAATTTCAATTTTGCCTTGTTTGACTCAAATAAAGCGCAAGAGGTAATGGATAGTTATTCATCAGTAAACAAGTGGATCGTAGGTGGACATTCTTTAGGTGGCGTTGCGGCATCTAAATTTGCTCATTCTCATCCAAAAGAAGTAGTTGGTTTGTTTTTCTTAGGTTCTTATCCGGATGAAGCATCTGATTTTTCAAACACTAACCTTCCTATTTTGTCTATATATGGTGAAAGAGACGGCCTATCTACAAAAGATAAGATTCAAGACACGCAGCAGCTTCTTTCCAAGAATGCAACAATGCATGAAATAAAAGGTGGAAATCATGCTCAATTTGGAGTTTATGGACCGCAAAAAGGAGATATGAAAGCATCTATCCCCGTTAAAAAGCAGCAGGATGAAATGGCACAGACTACACTAACATGGATAAAAGAAAACAAATACTAAGCATTTCTTTGGAGAGTGAGTCGAATGAATTCAATTGATATGATCATTAAAGCATTAAAAAAGCAAAACATCCGGGTTGAAAAAGTACGAGTAAACAAGGATGACCGTGCCGAGTGGTCACTTTCACAGGCATTAGAAAAGCCAAACATCGTAATCAAGCAAAATTAAAAGAAATGATTAGAAATTCGAACAAACCGTGATAGCCACTATGTTTAAAAGAATTGTTTTTATAAAAAGGAGCAAAAATGATTGATACCATTCTCTATCTACTATTTACTATTTTCTACGTAGCATTGTTTCTATTCAGTATTAAATTAATTAAGAAAAAAGCATTATCGTTTTATATGCTTTCCTTTCCTTTAGTAATCATAGGCTTAATCTATGATAATTTAATTATCTTTATAGGTTCATTTATTGGCGAGGGGAATACACTCTTTGCTCTTAGCTTGCTCCGCTTTTGGCTCCATGCTTTGTTTACGCCAACACTTATTCTGTTTGGATATGGGGTCGCAAAACATGCCAATATTAGCTGGGCTAATAAGCCAATTGTTAAGGTGTTGTTTCTAATAAGCACAGCAATCCTTATTAGTTATGAAGTAGTAAAGACAATTAGTCATGATGTGGCAGCTATAAGTGAGTATGGCATTATTCGCTATGGAATTGTAGGAACATCTGGTCCACCCATTATGGTAATAGTTGTAGCGTTTATCTTACTTTTTATCGGTATCTCAATCTTCAAGCACATGAATTGGAGCATCATGATGATTGGCGTAGCAGTGATGATTGTAGGAAGCGCAATTCCTTTTTCTCTTCCAAGTACAGCTGTGATAAACCTGTTTGAAGTTATATTTATGTTATCCTTAGCTTTGACTCATCGTCACTTAGTAAAGGTGTATCAGTATAGATATGTTTCTCAGACTGGCTAAACTAGCGTTCAAAGTACATAAAAAGCTCAAATCCAAACGGAATTGAGCTTTTTTTATCTTCTCAAAACTGCTTTCTACGTAAAAAGATGGTAAATTGTTTAATCATTTAAATATAATAAAACTATACGAGCTGTTCGCTGGCGGTCTATTAACTAAGTGTGGGGTGATGTATGGGTAACTACAGAGGATACATAAAAAAATACTATAAGCCTTTTAGCATTGCACTTTTGTTCCTAATGCTAGAAGCCATTTGTGACTTGATGCAACCAACGATTATGGCAAAAATTATTGATGTTGGAATAGCCAATCGGGATTTAGACTATGTGCTTCGGATGGGAGCGGTGATGCTTGGCGTGACGCTGCTTGGAGGAGTAGCAGCTTCGACACGTAGCATTTTGGCAAGCATCACGTCTCAAAATTTTGGGGCTGAGCTACGCCTTGATTTGTTTAGACGGATTCAAACTCTTTCTTTTAAACGAATCAATAACTATGACCGAGCGTCGTTAATTACGAGACTAACAAATGACGTGACGCAGGTGCAGCTGTTTGTGAACGGCTTGATGAGAATTTATATTAAAGCGCCTTTACTAGCAATTGGTGGCCTCATTATGGCAACCACGTTAAATATTCATTTATCTGTGGTACTTATGGTCGTGGTACCGATGATTGTGGTTCTGCTTATTACAAATATTAAACTCAGCATTCCGCGCTTTGCAAAGCTCCAGAATGCGCTCGATCGAGTTAATGGATCAATGCGAGACTATTTATCAGGTGTTCGCGTAGTAAAAGCATTCAATCGTTTTAATTATGAAACAACGAAATTTAGCGGGTTTAACGATGAGCTTCAGGATAAATCGGTTGCGGCCACGAGAGTCATTGCTATTTTTAGTCCAATTATTATGCTTGTGATGAACGTAGGAATTGTGGCCGTTCTTTGGATTGGTGGTCATGGAGTAGAAGGCGGCACAATTCAAGTGGGGCACGTTGTGGCATTTACGAACTATATGACGCAAATTCTCTTTTCACTCATGATGATTTCCATGGTGTTTAATATGTTTGTCCGAGCGAGAACGTCAGCTGGCCGCATTGGTGAAGTGCTGGGCGAAGTAAATGATATGGTGTGGACAGAGGAACAGTTTGTTTCTAATCAAGGCGGAAAAATCGAGTTTGAAAATGTATCTTTTTCATATAATGAAACATCGCAAGAGCCGGTCTTAAAAAACGTGACGTTTACGTGTATGCCTGGAGAAACTATTGGTATTATCGGAAAAACGGGTGCTGGAAAAAGCAGTCTTGTGAGTTTAATTCTACGCTTATATGACGCAACGAGCGGGACAATCAAACTAAACGATAGCGACATTCGCGAGATTGAGCCAAAAGCCATACGTGAAAGAATTGCGATTGTTGCTCAAAAAGCGATGTTATTCACGGGGACGATTGGTGATAATATCCGCTGGGGACGAGAAGATGCGTCCAAAGAAGAAGTACAGCTAGCAGCTGAAATTGCTGATGCAAATGGGTTTATTCAAAGGTCAACAGAAGGCTATGAAACGGAAATTGGACAGGGTGGCGTGAACTTATCGGGCGGCCAAAAGCAGCGAGTTTCAATCGCTCGAGCGCTAATTAAAAAGCCTGAAATCTTAATCTTAGATGATAGCACTAGCGCAGTCGATATGGTGA
Source organism: Bacillus sp. VT 712 (assembly GCF_001614195.1). Lineage (NCBI taxonomy): Bacteria > Bacillati > Bacillota > Bacilli > Caryophanales > Bacillaceae > Bacillus > Bacillus sp. VT 712. Next base: position 35,507 of record NZ_LWBK01000035.1, read on the forward strand.
CTGAAGGGAAGATTAAACAATCGTTGCAGAGATATGCCGATAATATTACTTGTATTCTTGTTTCACAGCGAATTTCAACGGTAGCGGATGCAGACCGAATTCTTGTAGTGGATAACGGTGAGATCGTTGGGAGCGGCAAGCATGATGAGCTATTAAAAACGTGTCAAGCTTATCAAGAAATCTACGAATCACAGTTTGAAAAGGAGGTGCGTTAACTTGGCGGAAAGAACCAATCAAGAAGTGAAAAAGGATAGCGCACCTCTTATGCCTGGCCGTCCGGGTGGCGGAGGTGCGGCTCGCTTTCAAAGGCAAGTCGTAAAGCCGAAAGATTTTAAAAGAACGATGAAGAGGCTCTGGTCGTATTTTGGAGGAGATAAAGCGCTTTTGTCTACTGTTTTTCTGTTGACGATGGTTGATTCAGTCATCTTGCTTTTCGTTCCATTTTTAATTGGGAAAGCGGTAGATACGATGGCGCTGACCGAAACTGTTTCGTTTAGCGTGCTCAATACCGTGATAGTGACGCTTTTGGTTGCGTATATCACAAGCTCTCTATTAAATTTTTCACAAGGCTGGATCATGGCCGGAATTATTGGAAGAATGGTTAAAAGGTTAAGGCGACATTTGTTTGGTAAGCTGCAAAAGCTACCTCTAGCTTTTTTTGATTCACGCACACATGGAGAAATGATGAGTCGATTAACAAACGATATTGATAACGTTAGCACGTCAATTTCGCAGTCTATTACGCAGCTCATGTCTGGTGTGATTATCTTAATTGGATCATTAGTTATGATGTTAGTCTTAAGTCCGTTACTCACGCTAGCGAGCCTTATTACCATTCCCTTAATGTTTCTTTTAACAAAGTCGATTGCTAGAAAAACGAAAGTGCTATTTAAGGAGCAACAAAAAGAGCTAGGGATGCTCAATGGGCATGTTGAAGAGATGATCTCTGGGTTAGAGGTTGTTAAAGCCTATAATTATGAAGAGAAGTCCATTCATCGATTTGAAGAAGTGAATACGAGACTGCGAGAAGTTGGCATCAAAGCACAAATATGGTCAGGATTTTTAATGCCGATGATGAACGTAATTAATAACTTTGGTTTTATGGTCATAGCCGTTGTAGGAGGATATTTAGCTATTAATGAGCTCATTACAGTAGGCTTAATTGCAAGCTTTATCACCTATTCGCGCCAATTCGTACGTCCGTTAAATGACCTTGCGAATATCTTTAATACTCTTCAGTCGGGCGTGGCTGGTGCTGAACGAGTATTTGACGTGTTAGATAGCGAAGAAGAAGATGCAGACCCTGAGAATGCAATTGATTTAACAAATCCAAAAGGGATTGTGGAATTTAAAAATGTAAGCTTTGGTTACAGCGATGATGCGTTGATTTTAAAAAATATCAGCTTTAAGGCAGAAGCAGGCAGTAGTACAGCTTTAGTTGGAACAACTGGGGCAGGAAAAACAACCATTGTTAATTTGCTCACAAGGTTTTATGAGGTCTCTGAAGGACAAATTTTAATTGATGGAATTGATATTCGGAACTATACGAGAGAAAGTTTAAGGAAATGCTTCGGTATCGTGCTTCAAGATACGTATTTATTTTCAGGAACAATTATGGAAAACATTCGATACGGAAACCCAGAAGCAAGTGACGAAGAAGTAAAAGAAGCGGCTAAAGTAGCGAATGCAGATTACTTCATTAATCAATTGCCAAAAGGATATGAAACCAAGCTATCGGAAAATGGTGATAATCTGAGCCAGGGTCAGAAGCAGCTGCTTGCGATATCCAGAGTGCTGCTTTCAAATCCATCACTGCTTATTCTGGACGAAGCAACCAGCAATATTGATACGCGAACCGAACTGTATCTTCAGGAGGCACTAAGCACCATCTTACAAGGGAAAACAAGCTTTATCATTGCTCACCGACTAAATACTATTCGCCATGCCGATACAATTATGCTTATTGAAAACGGTGAAATTAAAGAAACTGGTAATCATAATGAGTTAATGAAAAAAGAAGGAGTATATTATCGTATGATCCAGCATCAATTCAAGGCTCCAAAAGCTCTCAGTCAATAATAAATGAATCGAAAAGAAAAAGCTCAACATCTGATGTCATAAAGACAGATGTTGAGCTTTTTTATAAGGAGCTTTACATGAATACTTAACCCGTGACAAATAATAATGTGAAAATCGATTGCGTAAAAATGAACAGACATAAGAAAATCTTTTCATCTTTAAAATAAAAATCAAATATTTGGATATTTCGTGTCTGAATTGTTAATTTGACAGTATAAAATTAACATTTTTTTTAGACTTTTTACACATAATTAAAGGATTTACAAAACGTTTACAAAAATCAAAATAAAAATTTACAAGCAGAGTTTACTCTATAAGAAATACGAATAGAGTGTCTTGGAGGTTTAGAGATGAAGCTTATAAGAAAGACAGCGATAGGATTACTTGTTCTATCTTTCGTTACTACTTTGGCAGCGTGTGGTTCTTCTGATACTAGCTCAGAAAATTCATCTGGCGGTAGCAATTACACACTAGCAATTTCAGGCTCAACGTCCGTTGGTCCTTTAGCTGAGAAGCTAGCAGCTAAATATGAAGAGAAAAATAACATTAATATAGAGATCAATCAAATTGGTTCTTCTGCTGGAATTACCAACGCAACAAGCGGTGTTTCAGAAATTGGCATGTCTTCACGTGACTTAAAAGAAGAAGAAAAAGCAACTGGCTTAAAAGAGCATATCATTGCTTACGATGGAATTGTGGTAATTACGCATCCTACAAATAAGGTCAAGAATCTTTCAATGGAAGAAGTAAAGAAAATCTTTACTGGTGAAATTACAAATTGGAAAGAGCTTGGTGGAGAAGACATGGAAATTGTCGTCGTTTCCCGAGAAGATGGATCAGGTTCAAGAGATGCATTTCAAGAAATTGTTGGCTACTCTTCTGGAGAGCTAATCAAAAACGCCATTGTTGCGAGTGGAAATGGAAACATTAAAACCACAGTTGCTACAAATAAGCACGCTGTAGGCTTTGTTTCATTTGAGTATATTGATGAATCTGTTGCTACTTTAAATATTAATGGAGTACAGCCTACAGCAGATAATGTATTGCAGCAAAAATATAGCTTATCAAGACCGTTTCTGTTTGTGAACAAACAAGAGACTTTAAGTGAAGAAGGTCAGAAATTCATTGATTATATCTTAAGTCCAGAAGGTCAAAAAATTGCATCGGATGCGGGCGTAATACCATTAAAATAAAACGGTACGTTTAAGCAATTTTGGAGGAATGAAGTATGTCAACGCCACCTATTAAAAATCAAAATCAAGAAGTTGAAAAATCGAATCGAATGAAGTACGTGCTAGAGAAACTGTCGGGAAGATTATTTATGTTATGTGCTCTCCTTTCAGTAGTCAGCTTAGTATTAATTATCGGATTTGTATTTTATAAAGGATTTCATCCTTTTGTTACGCAAGGGTATAGCTTTATTGACTTTCTCTTTGGAGTAGATTGGGTACCTAGTGAAGATAAGTTCGGAATCTTTCCTATGATTGTAGCATCTGTCTTTGCTACGATTGGAGCACTCATTATCGGTGTACCAATTGCCTTGTTTACCGCTATCTTTTTAGCTGAAATTGCGCCTAAAAGCTTAGCGAAAATTGTTTCACCTGCTGTACAGCTTTTAGCGGGTATTCCGTCTGTACTATATGGAGTATTTGGATTAGCTGTTATTGTTCCTTTTCTACAAAATAATTTAGGGCTAGCTCGAGGTCAAAGTTTATTAGCGGTCATTTTAGTTTTAGCTATTATGATGTTACCAACGGTTGTTACAGTATCGGAAACGGCCATTCGTGCAGTGCCAAAAGCGTATCGTGAAGGGTCGTTAGCTCTTGGAGTTTCTAAGATTGGTACAATCTTCAAGGTAGTAGTCCCAGCGGCTAAGTCAGGTATTATGACAGCTGTTGTTTTAGGAATGGGTAGAGCAATTGGGGAAACGATGGCTGTTATATTAGTTGCAGGAAACAGCTTAATTATTCCATCTAGCTTAACTGATAGTGTACGTCCGTTAACGACTAACATTGCGCTAGAGATGGGGTATGCAGCAGGTACGCACCAAGAGATGCTTTTTGCTACAGGGATTGTGTTGTTCTCGTTTATTTTACTTTTAAATTTTGTATTGGCAAAGATCAGTTCAAAAGGAGGTAACTAAGTTGAGGAAGTTTAAAGATAATGTACTAAATGGACTGCTTTGGTTTTCAGCTTTTTTAACAGTTGCCGTCCTAGTTACTATCGTCGGATATATTTTTTATAAAGGCTATCGTTTAATTAACATTGATTTTATCTTTGGAGATTATTCACCTTCAGGACATGACGGTGGAATTTGGCCAATGATTGTCACAACTATCTATACAATTGTTATTTCATTGCTTATTGCCACACCAATTGGAATCTTGGCTGCTGTATACCTACAGGAATACGCAAAACAAGGAAAGCTAGTTAGAGTCATTCGCTTTGCCACGGAAAGTTTAACTGGGATTCCGTCCATTATTTACGGTTTGTTTGGTGCAGTATTTTTTGTTACGACGTTAAAGCTAGGTATGTCAATTATTTCGGCTTCTTTAACACTTACGATTATTGTTTTACCAGTTATTATTCGAACAACAGAAGAAGCATTAAAAGTTGTGCCACGCTCATATCGCGAAGGATCATTAGCTCTAGGTACAACAAAGTTACAAACTTTATATAAAGTCATTTTACCGAGCGCTATGCCGGGTATACTATCTGGTATCATCCTTTCAATCGGTCGTATCGTTGGTGAGTCAGCAGCAATTTTCTTAACAGCGGGAACGGTAGCTGCACTGCCAGAGAGTATTTTTTCTTCAGCTAGAACATTAACGGTTCATTCGTACTTAGTTACGCAAGAATCTGGAGATATTGAGCTTGCCGCGGCAATTGGAATTGTATTGATTGTGGTTATTTTGGTGTTAAACTTTGCAACGACTTTTATATCTAAAAAGCTAAACAAAGCGGATTATTAAGAGAGGAGTCGAATGATGAATATAACTATTGATCGTCAGAAGGGTAGCAAAACAAACGTGTTAGGAAATGAGAGGCATTCTGATAAGAAGACAAAAATCAGCGTGAGTGATTTGAATTTGTTTTATGGAGAAAAACAAGCACTGTATTCAGTTTCCCTTGATATAAAAGAAAAAGAAGTCACTGCATTTATAGGTCCATCTGGTTGTGGTAAGTCAACATTTTTACGCACATTAAACCGAATGAACGATTTAATCGACAGTGTCAAAATCAGTGGAAAAGTAATTATTGATAATGAAAACATTTATGAGTCAAGCGATGTAATTAAGCTACGAACAAAAGTAGGAATGGTGTTTCAAAAAGCAAACCTATTTCCCATGAGCATCTATGATAATGTAGCGTATGGACCAAGAATGCATGGTATAAAAAATAAAAAAGAGCTAAACAAGATTGTTGAAGAGAGTTTACGTGGCGCTGCGATTTGGGATGAAGTAAAAGACCGCTTAAAGACATCCGCGCTTGGTTTATCAGGTGGACAACAACAGCGTGTTTGTATTGCTCGTGCAATTGCTATGAAACCAGATGTAATCTTAATGGATGAACCGACTTCAGCTTTAGATCCAATTTCTACTTTAAAAGTAGAAGAATTAATTACGCAGATGAAAAAAGATTATACAATTATTATTGTAACTCATAACATGCAGCAAGCCGCTCGTATCTCAGATAAAACTGCCTTTTTCTTAAATGGTGAGGTCGTTGAATACAGTTCTACAGATAAACTTTTCTCAGTTCCGCAAGATAAGCGAACAGAAGACTATATTACTGGTCGATTCGGCTAATTATGTACATGAAAAAATCCTAGGGAATTTATTTCCCGGGATTTTTTTATTGAAAGAGTGATGCTTTCCATTGAGAAATTCACTAAAATAAAGAAAAAGGTAGAGAAAGCGAGTATGAGATGAGAATTCAAAAGTATATTAGCGAAACAGGCTTCTGTTCAAGGAGGCATACAAATCGCTTGATTATAGAAGGCAGAGTGACTGTAAACGGAGTCGTTAGTGATAAGAACACCATGATAGCAGAACATGATGAAGTTCTGATTGATGGAAGGCCTATCCCTCGTAAGGAACAGTCTGTTTATTTAGCGCTTCATAAGCCGGTAGGTATTACGTGTACCGCAGCTAAAGAAGTGGAGGGAAATATCATTGATTTTGTAAATTATCCAACGCGAATCTTTCCTGTTGGCCGCTTGGATAAAGCTTCCGAAGGGCTTATTTTAATGACAAATGACGGCGACATTTTCAACAAGATTCTTCGATCAGAGCATGGTCATGAAAAAGAGTATGTTGTTACAGTGGATAAGGTAATTACAGAGCAGTTCGTGCTGAAAATGGAAAGCGGTGTTGAGATTTTAAATACCATCACCAAGCCGTGTAAGGTCGAAAAAATAAGTGACAATGTGTTTAAGATTATTTTAACTCAAGGACTTAATCGGCAGATTAGAAGAATGTGTAAAGCATTAGGTTATCGAGTTGAGCGCCTGCAGCGGATTCGCATTATGAATATTCACCTAGGAAATTTAGAAGCGGGGGCTTGGAGAGAGCTATCACAGCAAGAATTAAATGAACTGTTGAAAGAGCTTCAATGACTTATTGAAGCTCTTTCCTTTTAAACGTGGTATTCTAGAAGTAAGTTATGAATTGAAAGAAGGAATAAAAATGTACTTAACACTAAAAGAAGCAGCCGAGTATTTATCCTTACCTGAACAATATATTGAAAGTCTTATTCAGCAAGGAAAGATTCGTACTGTTTTTGACGGTGAACAATACGTAGTAAACAAAGAACAATTTAATACGCATTTTGAGCAGCTTGAAAAATATAAAAAGCAGATGGAAGAGTATTTAAGTGAGCCTATTCCAGAAGACATGGATGTAAAAGACGAAGATTAATTCTCACCCTTTTCAGAGGTGATTAAGCACGTTTCAGCCACTAAAAAGGAGTATTTAAGTGCTGATATGCGCAAAAAATGTCGAAAAAAGAAAAAAAATGACTGAAAATGTAGTTTTTAAGGGTTTGTTTTTTGTATAATAAAGGAAGAAGTTGAAAAAGGAGAATTATATTGGAACAAGCAAAACAATCAAAAATAATTATCTTTATTGCGGTGCTGTTCTTTTTCATTCTTTTTGCTGTTATTATGCTAAAAGCACAAGGGATTTTACATAATCAAGGGGCAGAACCAGATGAAAAAAAACATGTCGCTATTTTAACTAGTGATGTTATTGTAGATCAAAGTTGGGGAAGTTTAGCCTATAAAGGGAAAGTGGAAATTGAGAATGAATTCCCCGTCATTGCAAAGGTTTACAGCCAGCTTGATAGTAAACAAAAAATTCAAAATGCTGTTCAGGCTGCAGTTGAAGAAAAAGTTGAAGTCATTATTGGTCACGGAAGGGAGTTCTCTCCTTTTTTTAATAAATTAGCAACCTCCTATTCAGATGTTCACTTCGTTACGATACACGGTACCGCTGAGCATTCAAATCAAACAGTCTATACGTTTGATCAATATCAAACTGAATATGAAGCAGGAGTTGCAGCTAGTTTTAAAACAAGTAGTAACAAAGTAGGTCTTATTGATGCATTTGAAGCTCGTGAAAAGAATAAAGGCTTTGAAAATGGGCTAATGGCGGCGGATCAGAATATTGAATTCTTTTACCGAGTGGTAAATAGTCGAGATGATAGTAAAAAAGCTGTTGAGTTGATGAATGAGTTAGTAGACCAAGGAGTCGACGTCATTTATACTAAAGGAAATTCATACAATCGAGATATTATTAGTGTAGCTAAAGAAAAAGGAATTTATGTCATAGGTTATCTTGATGATCAATCGTATATGGGAGAGAGTCAAGTACTGACAAGCGTTATCAATGATGTACCACAGTCTTATCGCTCCATTATGGAGGACTATTTTAGCGAAAGCGGTTTACCATCAGGAACGGTGGTTTTAGATGAGAATGATGGTGTTTATCGACTTGCTCCTTTTGGTCCTATGTACACAGAAAAAGAGAAGAGCGCAATCGAGGATAGCATAGAAGAATAGTAGCAGGAAGCTAGCAATATAGAAAGTATACAAAGAAAGAGATGATTATGAAGAATGTGATAAGTAAGCTTTCGTTTCGGAGTAAAATCCTAAGTTCACTCTTGGTTATTGCCTTGTTGTTGAGCAGCCTGTCGTTTATTTTTGTATATTCAATCGATGATTTGAGTGTTGTTAGCCAAAAGTTAAAAGACGAAGAGATCCCAGAATTAGTTTGGCTTTCTTACTGGGAAGAAGAGCTGCATGTTAAGCAATACATTGTTTCAAATAATTTAGACAGAAATGATTGCTGTACGAGCGTAGTAACGGAATATAAACAATACGGAAACCATGCAATAAGCAGAGTGGAGAATGATCAGGTAGCTTTTCCAGCATCGCTCCAGCAATTGAAAGAACAAATCCAACTACTTGACTTCCAAATAAATAATAATGTCGCAGGATTAATCGCTTACGAAGATCAAGAAGCAGCTGCTACTTATCTTGACGAGGTTTACTTGCCTCAGCTATACAAGGTACAAGCAGAAATTCAGGATCAAAAGAAAGACGTATCAAATTCCTTAGGTCAATTGTCTGGTGATTTACCGCTTATTATTCGAAACACACTAATTGGGTTATTAATTTCAATGGTTGTCATTGTATTCTTATCGATTCTTATCTCTTACCGGATGAGCAGAATGCTTACCAAACCTGTGGAAAGCATGACTGCACGAGTCGATCGGATTGCCGATGGTGAGTACGGTTTACGATTAGAAGAAGAGAAGCAAATCGAGTTTCTTAGACTGAGCAAATCAATAAATAAGATGTCTCAAAATCTTTCTGAGTCTTTCCATAAGATAACGGCAGAGAAGACATACCGCGAGCAAATATTGAACTCATTGCCTGTTGGTATTATTACAGTTGATCATTGCAATAATCATCTTTTCTTAAATGCAGCAGTAAAAAAGATGTTAATGATTAGCTTAAGCGATGTTCAACATGCTTTACATCATGAAGGGAACGACAATGAAGCATTTTGGCGTATTTTGCGTGAGAAAAAAGTAAAAAAGCATCAAAAAGTAACGTACCAGCTCAATCAGGAAGAACGCTGCCTGCTGGTTTCTCAATCACAGCTAGTAGACGATGAAAACAATGTGGTCGGCCGTATCTTCCATTTCATCGACATTACTGATACCGAACAGTTAGAATGTCGCATGCATCAATCAGAGAAACTAGCGCAAGTAGGAGAACTAGCTGCAGGAGCAGCTCATGAAATTCGTAATCCATTAGCAGTTATTCATGGTTTTTTATCACTTATGAACCATGGGCTTTCTGTAGATGAGCGTAAATCGTTTCAGGTTGAGCTACTGCTTAAAGAGCTTGAACGAATTAATTCCATCGTAGAAGAAATGCTGATGCTTGCAAAGCCTAGAGCACCCGTTATGAAAGCAAAAAGAATTGATTATGTACTAGAAGAAATCATTTCGTTTATTACCGCTAATAATCAAGCCTTTACGATTCAAGTAGAGATGGAAAAAGCAATGGTTTGGATTGATGATAAACAAATAAAGCAAGTGGTTCATAACCTGTTGCGCAATAGCATAGAAGCTATGGGTGGGGCTGGCAGGATGGAAATCACCGGAATGGTGAAGAGAAATCAATACTGCATTTATCTAAAAGATAGTGGTACTGGCATCCCAGAAGAGGTTCAAAAAAGTATTTTTTATCCGTTTACTACATCGAAGGAAAACGGCACGGGATTAGGTTTAACCATCGTGAAGACGATTCTTCAAAATCACGGTGGAGATATTGAGTTAGTGGAAACATCTGAAAAAGGAACAACGTTTATGATGACGTTGCCAATAAATTAAAAGACTGCCTGAGCACCAGGCAGTCTTTTAATTTATTGTTCGGTTAAAATAACCGGTCCCTCTTTCGTAATTGCAATGGTATGCTCGTACTGAGCAGATAGTTTTCCATCTGTTGTACGCGCTGTCCATCCGTTTTTGTCCATTTTGGAATGCCAAGTTCCTACGTTTACCATCGGTTCAATTGTAATAACCATACCTTCTTTTAAACGAGGTCCTTTCCCAGGCTTGCCATAGTGGAAAATGGTTGGCTCTTCGTGCATTGTGTTACCAATGCCGTGTCCTGTAAAGTCACGAACGACAGAAAAGCCTTCTCCTTCTACGTAAGATTGGATAGCATAGCCAATATCACCTGTTCGATTTCCAACCTGTGCTTGCTCTATGCCTTTGTATAATGCGTTGTACGTTACATCCATTAAGCGCTCTGCTTCCTCAGAGATTTCCCCAACTTTATGAGTCCATGCTGAATCAGCCAAAGCTCCGTTTAAGTTAACCACCATATCAATAGTAACAATATCTCCGCTTTTTAAAGGTGTCTTCGTTGGGAAGCCGTGGCAGATTTCGTCGTTCAACGATGCACATGTTGCGAACTGGTACCCTTTATAACCCTTTTGCTCTGGCGTAGCACCGTGTTTCTCTAAAAATTTTTCAACAAATTGGTCAATTTGATGCGTCGTAATACCTGGCTTGATCATTTGTTCAATCTCTTTATGACATTGAGCCAATAACTTACCTGCTTCATGCATTAAGTTAATTTCGCGTTCACTTTTTAATGAAATCAAGTAAACTCCTCCTTTTGAATGTATATTCTCTATATCTAAAATGGATTTTTAAAAAATCCAAACTAAGTTTAATCCAAATTTTATGATAACGCTCTCTAAACTAAAAAAGCAAGAAACCCGCTTGATTTCATGTTTGTAAAAAGGGCATTCAGGGGAGAGTAAAAATGAGACTTCAGCTATAGTTATGGTATAGTTAAAAGATAGAATGAATAATTTAGGAGGGTATGCAGCGATGACTCGAGGAAAAACGTTTACTGGTTATGTTGGAACGTATACAAAAGGTTCAAGTGAAGGAATATACACATTTACATTTGATGCAGAGAAAAAGGAATTAAGAGATGTACGAGCAGTAGCTAAAATCGATAATCCTACATATGTGAACATTAGTAAGAGCAATGAATACTTATATGCTGTTGTAAAAGAAGGAGATAAGGGAGGCGTAGCTTCTTATAAAATCAATTCTGAAAACGGCGATTTAACGTTTGTGAATAAACAAATGCTTGAAGGGCCTTCACCATGTTATGTGACGGTTAACGATAGCAATAACCAAGTATTAACTGCCAATTATCATCGAGGAAGTATTGAGTCATACGTAACTTCTCCTCAAAGTGGCGAAGTGTGGCCAGCCACTTCAGTTATGCAACATGAAGGTAAAGGCCCAAATAAAGATCGTCAAGAAAAGCCGCACGCTCACTATTCAGACTTTACGCCAGACGGTAAGTACGCTGTAGCAGTGGATCTTGGCACAGATGAAATTATCACGTATGCTGTTGGAGAAGAAGGGAAGTTAACAAAAGCTCAAACGTTTAACACGGCACCTGGCGCTGGACCAAGACACTTAACTTTCCATCCAAACGGCAAGTACGCGTATGTGATGACAGAGTTAAGCAACGAAGTGTTAGTGTTAGAGTATAACGCGCAAGACGGGAGCTTTACACAACTACAAGCAATCGCAACGCTACCAGCGGATTTTACTGAAAATAGCCAAGGAAGTGCGATTCATATCTCATCAGATGGCCGCTTCGTCTATGCTGGAAACCGTGGGCATAATACGATTGCAACGTTTGCGGTCAATGAAGACGGTCGTAAACTTATATTTGTTGAGTGGACGGATACAAAAGGAGACTGGCCACGCGATTTCGTATTAGATCCAACAGAGCAATTTATTATTGCATCTAATCAAGAGACTGGAAACTTAGTGCTGTTTGAACGAAATGAAGAAACAGGGAAGTTAACGTTTTTAGATTCAATCGTTGATGTGCCGTACGCGGTTTGCGTAAAGTTTTTAAATATATAAATTAACTTGTTGTTTGAAAAACCTATCCGCCTAAGTGGATAGGTTTTTTCGGTTTATCAACAGGAAATTTAGATGATAGTAAAGAACATGGAGAATGTAAGGTTAGAGAAAGGGTGAAATGATTAATGTTTAACAGCAAATATCCATTAGTTCAAGCACCGATGGCAGGAGGAGTATCTACACCTAAGCTAGCGGCTGCTGTTTGCAAAGCTGGCGGAGTGGGCTTTCTGGCAGGAGGGTATAAAACAACATCTGCTCTAAAAGAAGAAATAGAAGAGCTGAAAAAGCAAAAACCCGGTGTGTTTGGCGTGAATTTGTTTGTACCAGAAGAAGAAAGAAACTATGACTTCAAAAAATATGAACAGCATATAAAGCGTATTGCTGTTACGTTGCAGGCAGAAGTAGGCGTTCCAAGGTACCATGACGATGAATGGCAGAATAAGCTCGTTCTCTTAACAAATCACCCTGTTCCACTGGTTAGTTTTACGTTTGGCTGTCCATCAAAAGATGTCATTCTAGCGTTGCAGGAGAAGGGGACGTTCGTCATCGTAACGGTAACAACACCAAAAGAAGCTAAACTGGCAGCTGAAGCAGGGGCGGATGCACTCTGCTTGCAGGGAATTGAAGCGGGTGGCCATCGAGGAAGCTTTGACAACCAAGAGGAGAAAGAGGAAGACTATGGGGTTTTAGAGCTGATTGATCTTGTGAAAAAGCAGTCTAGCTTGCCGCTTATTGCTGCCGGTGGAATTATGGATAAAGATGATGTAGAGATAGTATTGACTGCTGGGGCTAGTGCCGTTCAAGTAGGAACAGCATTTCTTTGCTGTAAGGAAAGTGGAGCAAACCCTACATATAAAAAAGCATTATTAAATAAAACATATAAGGAGACGGCCGTCACGCGAGCTTTTACAGGCAGACGTGCTAGAGGTTTGGCTAATGCGTTTCTGATTTCACTTACTGACTCAGCCCCAGCAGCCTATCCGCACGTTCACTATATGACGCAGCCACTTCGGAAAAAAGCTGCTGAGCAAGGGGCGGTAGATTACCTTTCACTTTGGGCTGGAGTTGGTCATAATAAAGTGAAAAGCTGCTCAGCGCAAGAGATTGTAGGGTCCTTAATGACGTAAAAAATGCTTATGCTTTTCATGATGGAAGTTTCCACCTAAATCTTCTACTTTCTCTTTTGTTTCTTGTAAAATTGCTCTTGCTTCCACTTTTTGTTCATCTGTTAATCCTTGTAATAGACGACTTTCACGTTCTGGTAAGGTGATTCCCATTTCTTTAAGCTTTGCGATACCTTCTTCTTTTGTAATGGAACCTTCTTTAATTTGATTCATAATCTTTTTCGCTTGTTCTTTTTGCTCTTCCGTTAAATTGGAAAACGGGTGTTTATGCATTTTTTTAGGCAGGTTAATACCTTGTTCTTTTAACTTAGTATAGGCTTCTTCTTTTATTAAAGAGCCATCTTTTACTTGTTCCATAATGCTGTGGAACTGCTCTTTTTGCTCCTGTGTTAAGTTGTGGAAAGGATGATCTTTCTTCTCGGGAAATTCCACACCGAGCTTTTCTAATTTTGTTTTTGCCTCGTTCATAACTGCATCCACTTTTTCTTGTGTTTCTGCATCTAGCTGAACGTCATCTTTATAGTGATTTGTTCGCTGGACGATTGTACTTTCACCTACGTTGTCTTTTGTTGCCGCAAACACAGGTGTGTTTACCGCTGCTACTGCGCAGAGAGTTAAACTGCTGGCCAACACATAGCCAAGCCACTTCTTGTTCATTTTTCTCACTCCTTTTTATGTTAAGTTCCCCGATAAAGGAACAACATATGAGAAGTATGTTGTTCACATTTGATAATGTAACCAGCAATAGTGAAAAAATGGTGAAAGTGGCAAAAAGATTTAAAAAAGATGAGAGGAGCATATTTCCAAGAGTGAATTTCTTTTCATTCACCTCCGAGTATACTATGCTTATTCTTAATTCGTTACATGTATAGGCAAGGAGCATGAATAAAAACATGAATGCTGTAGGAACAATTCTAAAGTTGCTATTAGTTGGCATCATTGTATATGGATTAATCTTTTTCGTTCAAAAAAATTGGCCAATTTCACCTTTTGGCCCCAGCTTAAATGAGTTTAAAGACGCAACGGATCTTCATCCCGCTGTAGTTGAAAAAAGAGATCAGCTTATCGAACAAACAAAAGCACAAGGAATAGATGTTGTCATTACGGATGGCTTTCGATCATTTGAAGAACAAGACGAGCTTTATGCCCGTGGCCGAACGACTGAAGGACAGATTGTCACGTATTCAAAAGGTGGCGAGTCTTATCATAATTATGGTCTAGCTATCGATTTCGCTTTGCGAATAGATAATGGTGATATTATCTGGGATATGGAGTATGACGGCAATGGTAACGGCAAGTCGGATTGGATGGAAGTAGCTGAAATTGGTAAAGAGCTTGGTTTTGAATGGGGAGGAGACTGGGAAGGATTTAAAGATTATCCGCATTTTCAGTTAAGGCCTGAAGATATAAAATAGAGACTGAGACATAAGTAGTTCAGTCAATGATAAACCTAAACGATTGAGAGTTCCTCACTTTTAATCGTTCAGTTTTTTTGTTGATTGTGAAAACAATCAATGTTGGAAACAGAGTGGAATAGAGCGAAGGACACTCGACTCCTGCGGGAAATAGAGGGAAAACGGAGATTCCAAAGCGCAGCGAGGAAGCTCAGGTTCCTCCCCGCGGAAAACGAGTGGACGTAGCGCAATGGAACGAACGTGTTCAGATAACCTAAAGAGATGGGAACAGCTAGTGTTCGTCTTTTAGAAGCAATCATTTTGTTATGTCCCAAACTCTTCTATATAAAAGGGGATTAGTCATCCCACTCAACATTCAATACATTTCCGTTCATCGCATCAATATCAACGTTGACTTCATGATTATCGTCAGTGTGAATTTCAATCTCATAGCGCAGCTGATTATCGTCGCGGTCTAACTCTGTTTCAACAATCGTTCCAGCTTGCTCTTTTAATGCTAATTTTTTTGCTTCCTCTAATGAAAGTTTAGCTTCTTCAATACTTATCCCATCATCACGGTCATCGTCATCGTCACTATCTAAGCGTTCTTGATCAAACTCCACTACTTTTCCAGAGTTGAAATCAATGTCCACATCGTATTCAAATTCACCGTTTACAATATCAAATTCATACTTTTTCGTTCTATCATCTGTATCCACGCTCATCTTTGTGATGTTTCCACCATTTGTTTGTTCTAACGCAATTTCTTTTGCTTGCTCTTCTGAAATGGTTGTTGAGTTCGCTGATACAGATTGTAAAGGCTGTTTATCTGTCATAGCGTAAGCACCAGCACCTAATCCACCTAAAATTAAAGTTCCCGTTAATAACGTCGTCGCAAGTTTCATAATCAATAACCTCCTTGTTTTGTTTACATCCTTATCATATCCAGCGAAGATTAAAAGAAAAGGAGAGAAAGATTAGAATTTGATGAGAAATTGGATAGTTTTTGAGGGAATGCTCTCATAATTCATAGAAATAAGCTTATCCACGCTACAAAAGTAGCAGGATAAGCTTTTAATCATCATCAGTCTCAAACTGGATTGATATGATTTCACCTGAATACGCATCGATGAGTACAGTTGCTTCTTCATCTGGGCTTTGATCAATCTCCACTTCGTATAAAAGCTGGTCGTCATCATCTTCTAGTTCGACAGATGAAATGGTGCCCTTTACTTTTTCTAACGCAATTTTTTTTGCTCCTTCTTTGCTGATAAGAGTAGTTAACTGTTCATTTTTTGGGGGATTAGAGATATTTTCGATTGAACCATCTGGGCGACTGACTTTCACAATATGAGTGCCATCATCACTTTTAATTGTTATATCGTAGTGTTCATTGCTTTCTTTTACGTTTTCAACAGTACCTTGTACACGTTCAAGAGCTTTCTTTTTTGCTTGCTCCTCAGTGAGCTGGGGAGGAGATTTCTCTTGGTTTGTTGATTCACTTACTTTTGAAAAATCGACAATGTCACCTGAAACTCCATCAACCATGATTTCGTACGTATTGTTTTGATTGGTAAGCTGTACGTGAAACTGATTGTCTACTTTTTTAATTCGCTCAATCTGACCTTCATATTTTTGCTTAACGAGGCTTTGTATGTCGCTTTCTGATAAAGAAGAAGCATTTGTATTGTTTAAAGCTGTTACCCAATACCAAATTCCGATGGCTACAGCCAGCGCGCTTAAAACCATAATAAATGTTCGTTTCATAGTATCACCTCCAACTGATTATCTCATTGGTTTATGATAATGAAGTTAAAAGAAGATTAAAATTTCATGAGAAATAGATTGGCAAGTGAACTTGTACGATGGTTCCTTTACCTTCTTCACTATCGATATGAATAGTACCTTGATGTGCTTTAATAATTTTTGCTGCAATGGCCAGACCTAATCCAGAGCCACCAGTCTCGCGGTTTCTTGCTTTATCTACGCGGAAAAAGCGCTCATAAACGTGAGCCAAATCCTCTTTTGGAATACCGATTCCCTGGTCTGTAATTGTAATAAGACACATGTTCTCTGCTGAGGTGGATACGGTTAACTCTATTGATTCCTCGCTATATTTAATCGCATTATCTAGTAAAATATAAAGAAGCTGCTTAAGCTTTTGCTCATCGCTACTAACTTGAATTGGATGCGGTGAAGGCTTTACATGAATTGTTCGCTGGAATGCTTGCTGCAGACTGCGACCCGTTTCAATACATAGGGTGTTAATATCAGTTGGCTGTATATGTAAGTCCAACTGGGAGTCATCTTTTGCTAAGACAAGCATTTGCTCTGTTAAAGTCTTCATCCGAATTGACTCTGAGTGAATGGATTCAACCGCTTCTTCCAGTATGTCAGGTCGCTTCATTCCCCAACGCTTTAGCATATTCGCATAGCTTTCAATGACTGTAAGCGGTGTTTTTAGCTCATGGGAAGCATCAGATACGAACTGTTCCTGTTTTTTATAGTTTTCTTCAAGTAAATCCATCATGTTGTTAAACGTATTAGCCATTTGGTCAAGCTCATCTTTAGAGGATGACTTCGTTGTAATTCGTTTAAAGGTACGTGAGGTTTGAATATCTTCCATTGTATAAATGAGTGATTGAATTGGCTGTAAAACCACCTTGCTTAAAAAGCGACCACCAATAACGGTTGGAACTAAAATAATAAAAGAAGCCACAATTAGAATAATGCGTAAAATCCCTAAAGACTGCTCAACATCCACTAATCGTTCGGTAAGTTCCAGGCTCACAACATTATCGTTTGTCCAAATAATAGGCATTGATGCACTTGCATAAATGGCGCCTGATTCCTGTGTAACATCGGTGTGTTCATTTGTTCGGTAGGTTGCATTTAAACTGCGAAGCGATAGCTCATCCTTTAAGGTTGTTAGCAACGATTTGTTATTTTCATCAATAATGCGAATCATTCCGTTTAAAGGGACGTAAGCATTGAATAAGTTTCGTGGTTCAACAGCGGTTGAGCCACTTCTGTTAAAGCCCTCTGCAATATCATCAACTTGACTATCCAAGCGCTCTATGGCATTGTCTGTCATGGTTTTTTTAAAGATAAAGTAGATTGAGCTATTGGTTATGAGAAGCAGCAAGATAAGAAGGAGCGTTGTAAATAACGTAATTTTCGTTTTTAGCTTCATCTCATTTATTCCTTTAACATGTAGCCGACGCCACGTACAGTATGAAGGTAAGGAGTTGAATAAGGTGCATCAAGCTTTTTGCGAAGATAGCGAATGTATACATCTACTACGTTTGTATCTCCGTAGTAATCAAATCCCCACACATTTGTCAGAAGTTGTTCCCGACTAAGAACTTGATTTTGATTCTTTAATAAGTAAATAAGCAAATCAAATTCTCTTGGTGTCAATTCAATTGTATTTTTTTCTCTTGTGACCATCCGCGTTTTTTCATCAACGGTTAAGTCGCCAATTTGAAGGAGTGGGTTTTCTTCAATAGCAGTAGACTGGTTGCGAAGCCAAACGCGAATGCGGGCAAGTAGCTCTTCAATTTCAAATGGCTTCGTCATATAGTCGTTTGCCCCTAAATCAAGTCCGCTAATTTTATCAGGAAGTGAATCGCGAGCTGTTAACAAAATCACTGGTGTAAGCTGATTGGTAGATCGAATTCTTCTCAATACTTCAAGACCACTTAACCCTGGAAGCATGACGTCAAGAATGAGTAAATCAAATTGTTGACTCTGAAATAGCGATAGCCCTTCTGTGCCAGTATGAGCAGTAGCAGTTTCATATCCCTCGTATTCCAGCTCAAGTTGAATAAGCCTTGCAATTTTCTTTTCGTCTTCAATTATTAAAATCTTTCCTTTGCTCACGGTAAACCTCCTCAAAAACAGTTTGTAATTGCGTACATTATAGCATGAAAAGAAGCCGCAAGCTGTTTTTAATGAAATAGTAATAGATTTTCAAATAAAGGTTGATTTATATATAATATCAATGAATTATAATTAATTTAATTATATATTTATTCATTTTGTGCAGGAGGGTTTTTTATGGAACATATGGGTTGGATTTCATTAATACCAGCTGTTATAGCTGTTGTTCTTGCACTTATTAGTAAAAATGTTATTTTATCTTTATTCATTTGATTCTACGTCGGGTACACTTTCACACTAAAAGCTTACATTTTCAAGGGGGAATCGGAACATGCTATACTGAAAAGTGGAGGTGTCGAGATGCGTTTAGAAAATAAAAAAGTAATTGCGCTTGTAAGCGAAGACTTTGAAGATTTAGAGTTATGGTATCCTGTCATGCGACTTCGTGAAGAAGGAGCTGAGGTGCATTTAGTTGGTGAAAAGGCTAAGGAAACGTATAAAGGAAAATACGGAGTGCCCGCTGTATCAGACTATGCGTTTTCCGATGTGAAAGCAAGCGATTATGATGCTATTTTAGTGCCAGGAGGATGGGCGCCAGATAAACTGCGTCGCTATCCAGAAGTTATTGAAATGGTTCAATATATGGACGAGCACAAAAAGCCAATTGGCCAAATTTGCCACGCCGGCTGGGTACTGATCTCAGCGAAGATTTTAAATGGCCGTAACGTCACAAGTACACCTGGTATTAAAGATGACATGGAGAATGCTGGCGCTATCTGGCATGACGAAGCCGTTGTGGTTGATGCCCACATTATCTCAAGCCGTCGTCCACCAGATTTACCGCCTTATGCAAAAGCATTCGCAGACGTTTTGGCAGAGCAATAAGAAGTAAGTGAAAACACATATCTCGTTGGGGTATGTGTTTTCTATTACAGACTGGAAACTATTTAGTAAAATGAAAAAAGCGAGCAAGGAAATCCCTGCTCGCTTTTTTAGCTTTCATATTAAGTAACTTGCCTCTCTGCAAGTGTAAAAACAAATTCATATTATGATTAAACCCATACTAATAAGGATTTAAATTTTCTCTGCTGTTTTGGACACAATTAGCATTGATTGTGTCTGTTCATATGGATTTATCCATTGCCGCGGTTCATCAATTCCACACGATCGTTTAACCTAAACGACGCAAGCCCTACCTCTCTTGCATCCTTACGGCTCCGAAGCCGATCCAGTGTGAGTAAGTTGTTTTTAAAAACATGTGTAGAATGCCAGTATTTTTACCTTGCATTTTACAATACATCCTCTCAAGTTACTTCTTTTTGAAGTTAGAAGTATAATTTTACGCAATATCATCGTGGAAGTCAATAGTGTTTTGGTGTTTTTTTAAATCTTTTTATGGGAAAGGATACTATTTTTCGAACAAAATAATATTTGGTACGATAAAAAAGAACACAAAGGAGTGATGTTATGAATACAAATCAAGCTTTTCGTGAAGAGGTATTAGAAGCCGTTTCAGATTTGTCGTATGAAGAGTTGAATCAAAAGATATCAGATGACAAATGGATTATTATGCAAGTGTTGGAACATCTCTACCTAATGGAAGAAATGATTGTGGCTCGCGTTTGGCACCAGTTGCAAAATGGAGAGAACAAGCCAGCAGAAAAGAAGCAGTTTCTTTTTAATTTGGAGAAAGAATGGGATAGTCAGACATCGTCCAGATACCCACGCTATAGGTTTTAGGACTATGGTTTTCTACCGTGCTTCCACCTTGAATCGTAAACAACAGTTTTAAAGGGTCATCTGCATAGTACATTGTTTCTTTTGTATACGGGTTATAAAATACCTTAGGAGGAAGTTTTGGTACGACATCTGTTGTATTAATAAACGATCGGCTCTGCGGTACTAAGCTTGTATACGTACGAACAAAGTTTGAATCTCCCACCCGTGGTGATGCGTAGTTATACATGGTGACGCTTGGGAAATTTGTGTTGGTTGCAACATCAAGAGCATGTAGCGTAGCGAGGGCAGCTCCAAGGCTATGTCCCGTAATATAAAGAGGCTTGGCAGGTAAGGTAGTGTACGTGGCCAGCAGCTCATCGCGACATGATTCATAAATGTTTAAAAATCCTTCATGAACAAGTCCAGCATTTTGTGTATAAGGGTAAGGACGCTGGTGAATTTGAGCATCCGCAATCCAATTCGCTTCCGATTGAGTTCCTCGAAATGCAATTACTATGGCATTATCGGATTCTAGAATAAACCCAAACCACTCTTTTTTCCCCAGGACAGATGCTTGAAATGCTTTAATGAATTGATACCCTTTTGGAACCTCGAACGTGCCTGCTTGCTGATACTGTTGATAGCTCAGTACGCACATATAAAGAAGGTCCAAAGCAAGCGGTCGATAAAACAAAGGTTCAATCTTCATATTTAAGCCCACTTTCTCTAACAAACGTTTTTATCTCAAACTATGAAAAAATGAGATTTTGGTGCTTGTTTCCTTTAGAGAATTGGCAAGAAAATAAAAATATGCGTAAGGTTACAAAAAAAATGATACCGCTTTCTTTTTGTGAAAGATAGTTATAAAATCTATAAAAACTAGTTATTTTTGTGCGAAATAACTAAATTTAAAATAAATAATCAAAGTTATATTGTTAAAATAAACAATATAACTTATAATTTTAAAAAAACAGAAAATTAGTAAGTTATAAGGGGGATTTTTATTGGAGCAGTTTGTTGCAAGCTTAAATAACGTACTATGGAGTACACCGGTTATCTATAGCTGTCTTGCGATTGGGCTTTTGTTTTCCATTCTCACTCGCTTTTTACAGGTTAGGCATCTAAAAGAAATGGTTAAGCTCATGTTTCAAGGAAAGAGTTCAAAAGCAGGGGTATCATCTTTCCAAGCGCTTGCATTAGCATTATCTGGGCGCGTAGGTACAGGTAACATTGCAGGGGTAGCAACGGCCATTACGTTCGGTGGACCGGGCGCGGTGTTCTGGATGTGGGCAGTAGCTTTCATTGGTGCTTCAAGTGCGTTTATCGAATCAACACTGGCACAAATCTATAAGGTAAAGCAAGATGGCCAATATCGAGGAGGCCCGGCTTACTATATTGAAAAAGGAACTGGAATGAAATGGTATGGTGTTATTTTTGCGATTGCAGCACTGGTAGCTATGAGCATTTTGATGCCAGGAGTGCAATCTAACTCTATCGCAGCAGGTTTAGACAATGCATTTAACGTTAGCCCAACAGTAACAGCTATCGGTTTAATTATTTTATTAGCTGGAATCATCTTTGGTGGGGTTAAGCGTATCGCAGGAGTAGCTCAAATTATCGTGCCATTTATGGCTTTGGCTTATATCGCACTTTCTTTAGTTATTATTGCAATTAATATTACTGAATTACCCGCGGTTTTTGCCTTAATTTTTAAGAGTGCTTTTGCGTTAGAATCAGCTTTTGGTGGGATTGTTGGTTTGGCTGTTTCATGGGGAGTTAAGCGTGGGATTTATTCCAACGAAGCAGGGCAAGGAACAGGCCCTCACGCGGCAGCTGCAGCAGAGGTATCTCACCCAGTGAAACAAGGTCTTGTTCAAGCATTTTCTGTTTATATCGATACATTACTAGTTTGTTCAGCAACAGCGTTTATGATTTTATTTACGGGGATGTATAACACACAATCACCGGATGGCGCATTTATCGTTTCAAATTTAGAAGGTGTAGAAGCAGGTCCTGGATATACGCAGGCAGCAATTGATTCCTTTATTCCTGGATTTGGAGCTGGGTTTGTAGCGATTGCGCTCTTCTTCTTCGCATTTACAACGATTATGGCGTATTACTATATCGCTGAAACAAACATTGCATATTTAACAAGAGGCAAAAACGGTAAGTGGGCTATGTTTGTATTAAAGCTTGTGTTGTTAGGTGCAACATTCTACGGAGCAGTTAAAACAGCCGATATTGCTTGGGCTCTTGGCGACGCAGGTCTAGGAATCATGGTATGGCTGAACTTAATAGCTATTTTGATTTTGGCAAAACCAGCGCTTGTGGCGTTAAAAGACTATGAAGCTCAGAAAAAGCAAGGGTTAGATCCGGTATTTGATCCAGTGAAGCTAGGTATTAAAAACGCAGACTACTGGGAAACAGAATATAAAAAAGATGAAAATCAAGTTTCATAATTTCAAGCTCACTTTTTCAATCTTTGAAAAAGTGAGCTTTTTTCATTAGAATGACATGTATAATAGTGTGTATTAATGAAGCTAAAGGAAAGAGGAATACGTTATGAAAGAAACAATTATTTCAACCATCGATGAGCTGCAGCAAACGTTTTATGATATTAGTCAATATATTGGAAACAACCCAGAGCTTGGCCATGAAGAAGTAAAAGCTTGTACAGCGCTTACAAATGAGTTAGCTAAGCATAATTTTGAGGTGGAAATAGGGACGTGTAATTTAGCTACTGCTTTTACGGCTGTGTATGATAGTCATAAGCCAGGTCCTTCGATTGGCTTTATGGCAGAGTACGATGCGCTACCGGGGCTAGGGCATGCTTGTGGCCATAACTTAATTGGCACAATGGCCATTGCAGCAGCGATTGGATTGAGCAAAGTTTTGAGTGAGACAGGCGGTAAAGTATACGTATACGGGACGCCTGCAGAAGAAACAACGGGTGGTAAAGTAACGATGGCAGAAGCGGGTGTTTTTAACCATCTAGACGCAGCCATGATGGTTCATCCATATTATTGCCACCAAAAAAGTGGTAGATCACTGGCGATGGACGCTATTCAATTCGAATTTTTTGGGAAATCAGCACACGCAGCAGCAGCACCTCATGAAGGAATTAATGCGTTAGATGCAGTTATTCAAACATTTAACGGGATCAATGCTCTTCGTCAACATGTGAAACCAGATGTCAGAATCCATGGTGTTATCCCTGAAGGAGGCAAAGCTGCTAATATTGTACCTGACTATGCGACAGCGCAGTTCTATGTGCGAGCATCTAACCGAAAGTATGTTAATGCGGTAACAGAGCAAGTAAAAGCTTGTGCACAAGGTGCAGCTTTATCCACAGGAGCACGACTTGAAATTTCAAACTATGAATTTTCATATGATGATATGGTGACAAATGAAGTTTTATCAACAGCTTATACACAAAATCTACAGCTGCTAGGCGTGCCAGCTGAAGAAATTTTTGAGGACCAAGGTGATCACGGTTCATTAGATATGGGAAATGTTAGCCAAGTGGTGCCATCAATTCATCCATATATTAAAATATGTAACGAGTATTTTGTCTGTCATACGCATGAATTTAGAGAAGCGGCTCTCAGTCCACAGGGACAAGAAGCGCTTATTCTTGGGGCAAAGACAATGGCATTAACAGGATATGATTTGCTAACAAAAGAAGAGCTCTTGCAAAAAGTAAAAGATGAATTCTCTAAATGATGTCATGTAATAAAGAGGCTGGGACATAAGTAATTCAGCCAATGATAAAACTGAACGATTGAGAGTTTCTCACTTTTAATCGTTCAGGTTTTTTGGTTGATTATGAAAACAATGTTGGAAACAGGGTGGAATGGAGCGTAGGACACTCGACTCCTGCGGGAAAGAGAGGGAAAACTGAGATCCCGCAGCGCAGCGAGGAAGCTCAGGTTCCTCCCCGCGGAAAGCGAGTGGCCGTAGCGCAATGGAACGAACGTGTTCAGACAAACCAAAAAGATTGGAACAGCTATTGTTCGTCTCTTAGAAGCAATCATTTTGTTATGTCCCAAACTCTTTTTTGATTTCAGTATCTGGAAGGTGTTAGCATGTTTGAATGCAATAAAAACAGGGTAATATCAGTATTGAAGATAAAAGACAGTAATGTTCACAAAGAACTAATAGAGGTTTTCGTATGATTAAAATTTTAGCAAAAACAAAAGAAGAGCTTTTGACCAACTTAACAATTGACGAGCTACAGGCTCATCCGTCAATTGATTGGTACTGGATTGACTTTTATAACCCAACAGAACAAGAGCAGAAAGCCCTTGAAGAGAAATTTGATTTTCATCCACTTGCCGTCGAGGATTGTTTAACCCAAGGTCAAAGGGCGAAATTCGAAATTTATGATGAACACTATTTTTTAGTATATTATGCGCTGCATAAAGAAGAGTTAGAAAACTTAGAAGTGTCGGCGTTTATTGGAGATAACTTTGTTGTTACGTATCATGTCGATAAGTTAAAAAGCGTAGCTAGAGTGGCAAATCTTGTCGAGAAAGACCCAAACATCGTAGAGAATGATCCGTGGGAAATTATTTATGAGCTGCTTGATCATACAGTTGATGAATACTTTCCAACACTTTACCAATTAGAAGATCAAATTGATGATATTGAAGACAATGCAAAAAATGAAACAATGGATGAACTAATGAGAAATCTATATGATATTCGAAGCGATTTATCGCGAATGCGTAGAATTTTAAATCCAATGCGTGATTTAATTTACCGTATTATGTCCACAAATGCATTAAAAGAAAAGGAACAGGTGCGTTATTTTAATGATATCTATGATCACCTGTTAAATATGATCGAAATCATGAATGCTAGTCGAGATTTATCAAATGATATTCGAGAAAGCTTTATGTCGATTAACTCGGACAGAATGAATTCCATTATGTTTACACTGACGCTGATGTCAGCTATCTTCCTTCCTCTTACATTTATCGCAGGTTTATATGGAATGAATTTCTCCTATATGCCAGAGCTAGCTGGTAAATATAATTACTTTATTGTACTCGGGATTATGATTGGACTTGTAGGCGTTATGGTTTTTGCTTTTTACAAAATGGGATGGTTTAAATATCGAAAAGGTCCTAAGTTATAAATATCAATTTGATGGCAAAAGTCTTATCCACATGTGGATAAGGCTTTTTTGGTGTACTATAAAAAGAGAAAGGATTGATGCGAATGGTCAAAGGGCTAAGAATGACGCTGTGATCAGTCATCATTTTACTTGTATGTATCGTTGTTTTAATGTCATTATTATTAACCGATTTATTAGTCAGTAACTCAACTGAGGAAAATGTTCGTAATCAAAAAGCTGAGAAAGCAACAGATGTGGCTAAAATTGTCGCAAACTCCAGTGAGGTAAGAAGAGGCTTAGCAGAAGAAAATTCAGAAGATATTCAAGCATATACTAATTCCATTCAAAAAGAGCTAGGTGTATTATTTATTGTGGTCATGAACATGGACGGAATTCGTCAATCTCATCCCAACGAAGCTAAAATTGGAAAACACTTTGAAGGTGGGGATGAAAGAAGAGTCCTAAAAGGTGAACGGTATACGTCGGTTGCAAAAGGGACGTTAGATGAATCACTAAGAGCATTTGTACCTGTTTATAATGAGCGTAATGAACAAATTGGTGCGGTAGCTGTAGGGATTTCACTGGTTCAGGTCGAGCAAGCTGTTCAGGAAGGTCATCGACGCATTTTAATTGGGTCTCTTTTCGGATTATTAGTTGGGATTATCGGTGCTGTCCTATTGGCAACCTACATTAAGCGAACGTTATTTGGTTTAGAGCCATCAAACATTGCCAAAATTCTTGAAGAAAGAAGCATGATGTTACAGTCAGTGCGAAAAGGTATTCTTGGAGAACGAATGACGTATGGAACGATTGGTCGCCCTGTTTATGCGTACATTTATAATGAGAAGCAAAAGCATGTATTAAGTAATTACCTATCATAGGAGTCAACGAGCCGCTGCCTGACATTTTCACTTTGCGAGTATATTTTTATAAAAAAACAGGTGTTTTTTTAGTTGCAAACGTTTAACATAAAGGGTAAAGAAGTGGATTTAATTGAAGATAAATTACTTTTTTACCCTGATATCATAAACTATAAAAATAATAGGTGGATAAACATTGATAAAAGATGCTCGTAAAGCAGCACTGAAAATTGCAGTGATGTACATTATAACGGGAGCCGTATGGATTCTTATTTCTGATAAGTTATCTCGTATTCTTGCTCAAGATAAGTTTGAATTATATATCTTTTTTCAACAGTATAAAGGCTGGTTCTTCATGTTGGCGACAGGTATTATTCTATACGGGTTAGTCTATCGTCGTGCATATTATTTGCTTCAATCACAGGATGAATTATCAAAAAAGGATTATGAACTTCTAACTAGCCATGAACATTATCAATCGTTATTTCAGCATAACCCGGATGCAGTATTTGAGATTAGTAAAGAAGGTCAAGTTCTCTCTACTAACCCTGAAGGTGAAAAAATAACGGGTTATTCAAGATTACAGCTAAAAGGAATGAAGACCTCAGAATTAATCGCTGATGATGATCAAAGCCTTTGTCATGAACATTTTCGTAATGTTTTAAAAGGCAAAAGCGCTAAATATGAATTAAAGATTGTGAACCAACAAGGTCAAGTTCGACTATTAAGAAGCTCATTATTACCAATTATCGTCAACGGCCAAGTAGTCGGCGTATTTATGATTGCTAGAGATATTACGAACTATCGTCGAGATGAAGAGCTTATGATTGCTTCTGAGAAAATGTCTGTAATTGGCCAGCTAGCAGCTGCCGTTGCCCATGAGGTAAGAAATCCACTGACTTCATTAAAGGGATTTGTACAAGTGATGCAGGCCACAAAGCAAGTGGAGGATCGTTACTTAGACATCATGCTGGCTGAAATTGACCGAATTAATTTAATTTCTAGTGAAATGCTGATTTTAGGTAAAAAACAGCATGTAGCTTTTGAAGTAACTAACTTAAATGAAGTATTGAAGCAAGTGTTAATCTTAATGGAAGCGCAAGCAAATTTCAATAATATTTCTCTCGTTGCTCATTATGATTCAAAGCGGGACCTGTACGTTATGTCAGATCCTAATCAGTTGAAGCAGGTATTCATTAATATTATTAAAAATAGTATCGAGGCAATAATTAATCAAGGTGAGATTATTGTAACGTTAGCTGAAGAAGAAGGTAGTGCCGTTATTCAGTTTCGGGATACGGGAATTGGCATGAGTGAAGAGAGAATTGAACAAGTTGGCACACCTTTTTATTCAACAAAAGAAGCAGGTACAGGATTGGGACTAGCCGTTTGTTTTAAGATTATCGAGCGTCATCAAGGTCAGATTGAGTTTGAAAGTGAAAAGGGAAAAGGAACATTGGTAACGGTGTCAATGCCTTTAGCTAGTGAGTAGAACATGTAAGGAACCCGCCTTTATGAAGGAGGGTTCTTTTTCATTAGTTAATCGATTAAATCACAGACTGTTTACTATCATCTATGAATGTTTTCTTCTTCATTTTTGCTTTGCCACTCCATGATAAATTCGTCCACATACGAAGCAGCTGTTCTACAGGACCGACTTTAAACTTACGTAAATAAAGCAAGCTGGAAACGAGCTGAATGAAATAGATTGTCGTACATAGTGCAATACCTTTAATCATGCCAAATGTTCCGAATTGTCCTAGGCCATATCCATAAAAAATAGTGGTGCAGATAACCGTTTGGAACCAGTAGATAAGCGTTGGTTTGAGAGAATGCTTGATAATATCATTTTTAATGGAATCAAGCATAACCCACCTCACATAACTATTAAGCTATCGATTTCTGTAGAAACAGAATTTATTTCTATAGAAGTGAAGGATGATGGAGTAGGTATGGATGAATCCGTACTAGAAAATCTTTTTGAGCGCTATTACCGAGGAACGAATACAAGTGAAAAAAAAGAAGGGTCAGGTCTTGGAATGAACATTGCCAAAGCGATTTGTGAGCTCCATGGTGGCCATATTGTTGTAAGGTCCGCCCCTGGTGTAGGGACCGCCATTACAATGAAGCTTCCAATCTTAAGATAGTTCCAAGAAAAGAGCATTGAAAATGCGTTGTTTTGACGCATTTTCAATGCTTTTCTTATGAATACTCACGTGAAGCATTGTATTTCAACGAATCAATAGTGTATCATAGGTGGGACTTCTATTGAAGATGAAACGGATGCTTTAGGCATTTATAATAGATGAACGACAAAGGAGAAAAGATATGAGTCAATTTATCGAACAGCTACAGCCGTTCTTGCAAGAAGCGTGGAAGAAGGCAGGCTTTGAACAAGCAATGGCTATTCAAACAAAAGCTATACCAGAAATTTTAAATAAAAGAGATGTAATGGGTGAGTCGCCAACAGGTACTGGGAAGACTCTTGCTTATTTACTTCCAATTTTACATGACCTTAAGCCAGGACCTTCTCATATTCAAGCGGTTATCTTAGCTTCTTCCCATGAACTTGTTATGCAGATTCATGGTGAGATTCAAACATGGGGCCAGGGAAGCGGAATTTCTAGCGCAGCGCTTATCGGTGGAGCAAACATTAAGCGTCAAGTTGAAAAGTTGAAAAAACGTCCTAACCTAATTGTTGGAACGCCTGGGCGCATTCAAGAGCTGATTAAAATGAAAAAAGTGAAGATGCACGAAGTAAAAACGATTGTCATTGATGAAGCTGACCAGCTGTTTGTACCTGAACATATTCAAACAGTACAAGGTATTGTTAAAATGGCCCCAAGTGATCGTCAGCTTCTCGTGTTTTCAGCAACGCTATCACAGCATACGCAAACATTAGCTCAGGAATTAATGAATGATCCTCTTTTCGTTCAAGTAACCCGAGATGAACTTCCTGCTCCAAAAGTTGAGCATATGTATATCGTAAGTGAAGGTCGAGATAAAGTAGAAGTACTTCGTAAGCTTGCGCATCAGGGACCAATGAAAGCTCTAGCTTTTTTCAAAGGGATTGAAACGTTATCTATTTTTGAAGAAAAGCTAAAATTTAAAAAGCTGAACGTAGGATCGCTTCATAGTGAAACGCGAAAGCTTGATCGCTCAAAGGTGTTAACGTCATTTCGTAAAGGTGAGTTTCCAATCTTATTAGCAACGGACGTAGCTGCACGTGGTCTTGATATTAAAGAGCTTTCACATGTTATTCATGTGGATATTCCTCAAAGTGTTGAACAATATGTACACAGATCAGGGCGTACAGGAAGATCAGGAGCTGAAGGAACGGTCATTTCACTTGTAACGGAGCGTGAAGAGAGAGAACTAAAACAAATTGCCCGTGAGCTAAAGATTAAGCTGGTAAAGAAAGAACTATATATGGGTGAAATTGTAGCCGAAGGAACGAAGCAAGAGAAACGAGAGAGCTACAAACCAAGAAAGAAGACAAACAAAAAAACATATCAGCATAAACAGACTAAAAAGAAGTAATCCTTTTATTTCCTTCTTGAAAAGAATTTTTGTTGTGATAAAGTAATAAGAGTTTAAAAAGCAACGCCTACAAGCTAACGGGCGTTGTTTTATTTTGGGTAAAAAATCATATAGATACATTATCCTATTATTGAAAATAGTTTAAATGATGCATTTCGTTTTGGATAACCTTATTTTAACATTACTTTAAGAGACTTCTAATAATAAAGGAATAAGGACGTGGGATATTTTGATTGATGCAATGGATGACTTCTTTGGCGATATGGATCGTAATAGGAAGCGAATGGAATATAATCGAGATGTTGAAAAGCTTGAGCTGTATTTGGAGACGGTACAACAAATTATTAATCAATTTGAAGAAACGCTATATGCCCTTCAGAGTGCTCATCAACAGTATACTTCTGAATGGTCTGGCCGTTCGAAAGATTCTTACGAGAATGTTAATAATGAAATCCTACAGGCAGCTTATCGTTTATATGACGTTCGAGATGAGTTATATCGTTCATTGCATCACGAAATGTCAAGACTAAGAGAAGAAGCAGAGGCTATTTAGTAAACTTTTAATATAGGAAAATGGAAAATATCCATGGGAAAGAGGGTGTACAAATGGAAATTAAAGTGAACTTCGAAGACTTGGAGCGATTTTCAGAGCGCATTAAGCACTCGAGAGGAGAAGCGGATGATGCTTTGCAGCGTTTAAGTTGGGAATCTACGAATCTGCACTTTTTATCGGTAGCTAACGTTGAGTCTATTCTAAATTTGCAAGAGGAAATCCAGCAGATTATTGGGAAAATTGAATCATTAACTGAAAGTGCGTATACGCTCGTTAGCGAAACAGCTGAAAAACTAAAAGAAGCAGATGAGCTATCTGGCGGATGGACAGAATTTTGGAGCAACGTGTGGGATGGGGCTACAACAGGGGTTAAGGATACATGGGAAGGCGTTAAGTCTATTTCAGAGTGGGAAACCTTTGAAACAATGCGAGCTGAAATTACTCACCCTTTAGAGACGCTCGACATGATGTGGTCATCCCTTTCAAATTCATGGGAAGAAAAAGTAGCGCACGGTGATTTGCATACCCGTACAGAGTTTTTTACATACGGTGTTATTCAAATGGGTTTAAGCATATTAGGTGGTAAAGGCATTCAAAAAACAGAAGAAGGAAAAAACGTAGCTCAGCATAGCGATTTTGCAGGGAATGAATGAAGTGATAAATATTGCGCTCTTTATGAAAAACCTTAACGTAGACTGATCGCTACGGTGTTACAAATAGAGAAACATGCGATTTAATTTATGAAAAATTTGTACAGCTTGAGGTGTGATAAGGTCAAATGAATAAACGAGGAACATACGGTTTGTACGAAAGGCAGTTAACTAGTCAACAGGCTTCTCGGATAAAACCATTTAACGACTTAGAAAATATACAGCATGGAACTGAAAAATATGGGTAGTTCTTTTAATACCTTAGAAAAAGCTTTAATTGAAGCAATGAAAGATAATCGAGAAATTGGCCATTTTTATGAAGAGCTAATGAAAAGTGAACTGTTATGTATCGAAGTATCAGGAAATGAACAGTCTGTTGATTTTTACAAGCGTGTCCGAGTAATGGAAAAAAATCAAAAACTATATTTACCTGCCTTTTCATCTTATTATCCATTCCAAAAGATGCTATCAAAAGAGAAGGCTGCGGTCATTAAATTTTCTGATTTATTGCAAGAGATAAACGATAATACGGCGATTTTACTAAATCCAGATACTCCACTTTCGAAACTACTTATTCCAGAAGAGTTAAAAATGCTAAAAGAAAATAAGAATCTTTTTAACTATTTTTCATCGTAGTAGAAGCTAACAAATTTCATATTAATTGTTAGCTTTTTCTGTATGATAAATGAATATATTTCCAATATATAGGTATAATTGTCTCTGTTTATGCCATATTTACTGTGATAAAATTCATTGTTTTATGAGGTTTATTGTCATTTTTTAGGGGTGTTCATAGATATATATTCTTATTTTTTCTAGTTTTTACAAGTTCTCTTTGACCTTCAACCCTATTTTTTCTTACAATTAAAGTAAATCTATAACGATACATAAGGAGAGAAATCGATGTCAGGAATCATTCGTGTTACTCCAGCAGAACTTCGTGAAATGGCTGCTCGCTATAATAATGAAAGTGGGCAAGTTCAAGACCTAGTTGGTCGCCTTGATATGATGAGAAATCAGTTACAAGATATGTGGGAAGGTTCTTCTAGCCAAGCATTTATCGCTCAATATGAAGAGCTAAAGCCATCTTTCGTAGAAATGTCGAATCTGTTAAACAAAATTGCTAAACAGCTTGATGATTCTGCAAACGTTCTTGAAGATACAGACAACCAAATCGCTAGCCAAATTCGCGGTTAACTTGCTCATATAGAGAGTGATAAGATAAAAAGAGCGCCCCATTTTTTTAGATGACGGCGCTTTTTCTATGTTTTGAGGTGAGATCATATGTATATTGAAGTGACCATCGATCTAAAACACTATACGGGTGAGCGGTTTGATTTAAGACTATCAGACTATCATTCTGTAAAAAAAGTGATTGAAATTGCATGGCAAGCTAAAAAAATTTCAAGCACACCAAAAGAAGGATATTGGGTTCGCGTTCCAAATAAAAACCTAGTATTTGCAGGCCATCAAAAACTAAATGAATGTGGCATTTCGAGCGGTGATTGCATTGAAATTCTTTGAAGGAGCTTACTAAAATGGCAGAAAAGAAACCAACTTACTTAGAAAGCTTATTGGAAGCGTCTATTATTCGTGACAAAGAAGAAGGCTATACATTTATCTTCCAAAAAGAAAAGATAAAGCTAAATGATGGCATAGAAGTTGATATGTTAAAAGAGATGCACTCGGACTTCACTCGTGAAATCATCGTAAGTGAAGACGAGCTTCACGTGAAAATTCAGCCATCAGAAGCGTTTGTTCCATTTTCTTTTTTTAAGAAAAAGACGGAAGAACAAAAGTGGCAGTTTGCTTATCAACTTGTAAAATCTATACAAAATCATAGTTTTACAAGGTTTCATCTTGTGGTTTGTCCAGAAAACTTAATGTTTGACGCAAGTTTAACACCTGCTTTCTTACACTATGGAATTAAAGAAAGCATTCCACCATATGAATATGATCCGGCTCGTGAGCTAGTGGAAGTAAAAGCGACAATTGCTGCACTTGTTGATTCCAAATATAGCTTTATTCAGTATTTAAAATTGCATGAAACGATTCAGCTATCAGAGGTTGCTTCTAAATTAATAAATGCTGCCGACTTAAATGAGCTTTTAACTATTATTAGACAACAGCTAACGACAGTAGAAGAAGTGCGAAAAACAGTTGTAACCGTCCCGAAGAAAAAGTGGACCATCTTTCGCTTTGCATCAATTGGCGTAACGGTGCTCTTAGTTCCTGCTTTAATTTATACGTTTTATTCCACGTTTTTCTTACAGCCAAAGCAAGAGGCATTCGTGAGTAGTAATGAAGCTTTTTTACAGCAAGAGTATAGTGGGGTTATTGAGCAGCTGGAAGATTATAAAGTAAAAGAAATGCCCAAAGTTGTTCAGTATGAGCTAGCTCTAGCTTATTTAACGAATGAGTCATTAAGTGAAGAACAAAAAGAAGTCATTCAAAATACGGTTACGCTTCAATCAGACGATAAATATTTAAGCTATTGGATTCATATCGGTCGAGGTGAAAATGAGCAGGCTTTAGAAGAAGCACGCTTATTAGAAGATCGAAGCTTGATTTTATACGGTCTTTATAAATATGAAAATCAGTTAAAAGCAGATGAAAGTCTTGCAAGCGATGAAAGAAAAGAGAAATTAGATCCAGTTCAAAGTGAAATTGAAGAGCTTGAATCACAGATTGAAGAAGAGGAAAAGCAAACTGAAGAGTCAGCTGAAAATGAGCAGCAGGAGAACCAAAAGCAGTCTGAGCCTGCAGATAATAAGCAGGAAGAAGATAATAAGCAGTCTGAAAAAGAAGTTGAGCAAAATAAAGATGACAAAGTAGATGAAAAGCCTGCTCCTAACTCAGATTCGTCGGATAAACCAGCATCCTAGGAGGTGGACAGATGAGCATTTTATGGGTTTTTAGCGGAACGACTTATCAGCAACTGCCGATTAACTTTGATAACTTTCGCCAAGCAACTGTAGGTAATAGTTCGAAAGAGACGGTGACTTTTTCTTCCTATCCATTTGAAAAAGGAGTCGTTACTATATCGACAACAGAAGATCAAAGAGTAGTTATTTCTCAAGGTGATAACGAACTGAGTCAACTGAGTTATTACGACTCTATCACCCTACAAGAAAGTAATCAAGAACTTCGATTTGTGCTGAGTCCTGCAAAGCTGCAGGAAGATACGTACTATATAGATTATTATCATGAGGTTAACTTCTCAACTGTTGACGAGACAGCAGATGTATATCAGCCCAACAAGAAGCTAGTTGTACATAATAGCAAGGAATTTTCTTTGCTGAAAGTTAAAGCAACATGGCGAATCCTTCCAAAAGATGGTGCCGTATTTGTAAACGGCCAGCGTATTTCAAGTGTGACCAAGCTGAAGCTTGGCGATGTGATTACCTGGGGTGCGGTTACAATTGAATTACTTGAACATGATTTATTAAAGGTTCATCGTTTTGATGAGTTTTTTACGAAGCTTCCTAAGTCGAAACAGCCTATTTCTGAAATGAAAAAAAAATATCCTGTTTATCGCCGTACGCCGCGGATGATTTATGAGCTGCCCGATGAAAAAGTGCATTTATCGTTCCCAGCTCAGGATGGCGATGATAACAACCGAAGCTTGTGGCTAACAATCTTGCCACCGCTTGTTATGCTTCTTGTTATGGGGACCGTAGCACTTATTCAACCGCGTGGAATCTTTATTATTATTTCTGTGATGATGTTTACGACGACGCTTGTTGTCTCAACAGTGCAATATTTCCGAGATAAAAAGCAGCGTAAAAAACGCCAAGAACGTCGTCGCCGTATTTACACGCAGTATTTAGAAAATAAGCGAACGGAGCTTCAGGAACTAGCTGAATCGCAAGGAAAAGTGCTTCATTACCATTTTCCAACGTTTGAGCGAATGAAGTATTTAACCAATCATATCTCTGACCGTATTTGGGAACGAACGCTAGATAGTAGCGATTTTCTTCAAATACGTCTTGGTACCGGGACAGTACCCTCTAGCTATGAAATTTCCTTAAATACAGGAGATATGGCTAATAGAGAAATTGACGATCTGCTTGAACAGTCCCAGCACATAGAAAAGGTATATCGTGAAGTTTCTCAGGCGCCAATCACTGCGAAGTTAGAAAACGGAGCCATTGGTTTAATTGGTAAATCGAAAACAGTTAAGCGTGAGCTTCATCAGTTAATTGGTCAGCTTGCTTTTGCTCATAGCTATCATGATGTTCGCTTTATCTTTATCTTTGATGAAAACGAATATAAGGATTGGGAATGGATGAAGTGGCTTCCGCATTTTCAACTGCCTCATTCGTTCGCCAAAGGCTTTATTTATAATGAAAAAACAAGAGACCAGCTTTTATCCTCTATTTATGAACTGTTGCGCGAAAGAGACTTGGATGAAGAGAAAGGCAACGGTGTGTTTTTACCTCACTTGGTATTCATTGTTACGAACCAACAGCTTATTACAGATCACGTAATCTTAGAATATCTAGAAGGGGAGCATCCGTATCTTGGCTTCTCTACAATCTTTGGAGCTGAAACAAAGGAAAGTTTATCGGATAATGTTCACACTCTTATTCGTTATATTAATGAACAAGAGGGAGACATTTTAATTCAAAAGAAAAAGGCAGTTAATATTTCATTTCAGCTTGATGAACACCGTAATGAGGATAATGAAGCGTTCGCTCGCATGCTGCGAACGCTAGATCATCAAATGGGAATGACTAACTCTATTCCAGACAGCGTGTCCTTTCTGGAGTTATTCCAAGCAAAGGAAGTGGCTGATCTGCCAATTGAGAGAAACTGGCATACGAATGAGTCGGCCAAGTCATTGGCTGTACCAATCGGTTTAAAAGGAAAAGAGGATCTGGTTGAGCTGAATCTACATGAAAAAGCGCACGGTCCACACGGGTTACTAGCTGGAACAACAGGTTCAGGTAAAAGTGAATTTTTACAAACGTATATCCTATCGTTAGCTGTCAATTTCCATCCTCATGAAGTCGCATTTTTATTGATTGACTACAAGGGTGGAGGAATGGCACAGCCGTTTAAGAATATGCCACATTTGCTTGGAACCATCACGAATATAGAAGGTAGTAAAAATTTCAGTACGCGTGCCTTGGCCTCCATTAAAAGTGAGTTGAAAAGACGCCAGCGCTTATTTGATCAGTACGAAGTTAATCACATAAATGACTATACAGACTTGTATAAGCAGAGAGCTGCTGAAGAGCCGCTGCCACACTTATTCTTAATATCAGACGAGTTTGCTGAATTAAAAAGTGAAGAGCCAGAATTTATTCGAGAGCTTGTCAGCGCCGCTCGTATTGGACGTAGCTTAGGCGTTCACTTGATCTTGGCCACACAAAAGCCAGGTGGAGTTATCGATGAGCAAATTTGGAGTAACGCAAGGTTTAAAGTAGCTCTAAAAGTACAAGACGCAACAGATAGTAAAGAGATTCTAAAAAATGCTGATGCGGCTTCGATTACGGTGACAGGTCGAGGTTATTTACAAGTTGGTAATAACGAAGTATACGAACTGTTCCAATCTGCTTGGAGCGGAGCACCATATCAACAAGATGATGTGTATGGAACGGAAGATGAAGTGGCCATCGTAACAGACTTAGGGCTAATTCCACTCTCTGACGTATCATCACAGCAAACGAAAAGGAAAAGTGCTCAGCCGGAAATCGCCGTGATTGTAGAAAGAATTGAAGAAGTTCAACATAATTTAGGAATTAATCGATTAAGAAGCCCATGGCTCCCTCCGCTAGAAAATCGTTTATATCGCTCTGCTTTCCAAACAGGAGAGAGGGAGAAATTCTATATTGGCCTTGTAGATGAGCCTGAAAAACAAAGCCAAACGCCATATGCATACGAAATGATGGAAGATGGCAATATCGGCGTATTTGGTTCATCGGGCTATGGAAAATCATTCACTGCGATGACGCTTATGCTTAGCTTCGCTGAGCGCTATCAGCCAGATGAGCTACACTACTATATCTTTGATTTTGGAAATGGTACGCTGCTTCCATTACGCCAGCTTCCGCACACTGCTGATTATTTCTTAATGGATGAAGGACGTAAGATTGAAAAGTTCATGAAGATTATTAAGCACGAGCTATCCGAGCGCAAGCAGCTATTCCAAGACACAGAGGTTAGCAACCTAAAGATGTATAACCGAATTGCTCAAGAGAAGCTTCCGCTTATCTTTATCACGATTGATAATTTTGATCTTGTAAAAGAAGAAATGCAAGATTTAGAGATGCAATTTACGCAGCTTGTCCGTGACGGCCAGTCGCTTGGCGTATATATGATTTTTACGGCAACGCGAATTAACTCTGTGCGCCAGTCGCTTATGAATAACTTAAAAACCAAGGTTGTTCACTATTTAATGGATAGCTCAGAATCATACACAATCTTAGGACGCATTCCTTATGCTCTAGAAGCAATACCTGGTCGTGCGGTTATTAAAACGGATACGTCTTATTTTTCACAGATGTTCCTGCCCGCTGAAGGTGAGGATGACTTCGCGATTCTTGATAACATCAAAAATCAAGTTCAGGTTCTGAAAGAGAAATATGCAGGTATTGAATTACCAGAACAAGTGCCAATGTTACAACCTAAACTTGTACTGCATGAGTTTATGACGGATCACCGTATCGTACGAGAAAGTGGTGTTATTCCGCTCGGATTAGATGAAGAGTTTGTTCGTCCAGTGCACTTAAACTTAATGAAGAACAAACATTGTCTCGTGCTGGGGCCGACACAAAAAGGAAAAACAAACGTCCTTAAAGTGATGCTACAAACATCTCTTGCGCAGGGGATTCGTCAAATTGGTTTATTTGATGCAATCGATCGTGGCCTTTCATCTTATGCCACGGAAGATGAAATTGTATACATTGAGACGAAAGAGCAAATTATGCAGTGGATAGAAGGAGCGGAAGCAAAGCTGCAAAAACGAGAAGAGCGCTATTTAGAAGCCATTCATGATGGAACCGTTGGTGACTTAACATTTACACCAATACTTCTTATGATTGATGGGTTTGGACGATTTCAGCAAACCATTGATACCTTGATGCAAGATCGCATTACAAAGCTTATTAAAAACTATAGTCATGTTGGCTTTAATATTGTTGCATCAGGAAGTCAAAATGACTTCTCTAAAGGCTTTGATGTGTTAACCACTGAAATGAAGCAAATACGCCAAGCCGTTTTATTAATGAAAAAATCAGAGCAAAACCTGATTAACCTAAACTATGATCGCAAAGAAGCAGATGTAAACCCAGGGTTTGGATATTACGTAAAAGACAATAAAGCGACGCGTATTCAAATTCCCTTATGTATGAGTGAAAGGAAGGTTCTAATATGACGGAACAGCGAAAATATACGCTTAAAGTAATCGTAGCTGTCATTTTCATCTTAGGGTTTCCTTCCCTTTTCTTTCAATATATTGGCGATAACCCACTGAAAGTAACTGAAAATGCAACAAGAACCATCGCTGTTGTAAATGAAGATATTGGTGTGGAGGAAGAAAAAGGTGAAGAGCCTATTCGTTTTGGACAACGAGTGGCAGCCATATTAGATAAGGATTCAGATTACGATTGGACGGTCCTAAGTCGAAGCGCAGCTACAAATGGATTACAAAGTGGTAAATACGATGCGGTAATTTATATTCCATCGAACTTCTCAGAGAATATTTTGACGTATGACCAAGAGAAACCTCAGAAAGCCACTTTCCAATATAAAGTTCAAAATCAATTGAATGCAGTTAACAAAGAAAAAGTCGTTCGTGAGCTAGAGGATGCGACGGCCAAAGTAAACAATGATATGTCTTCTCTTTATTGGAGCTATGTATCGCAAGAAGTTGAAAAGGTTAGAGGTCAGTTTGATAAAATTTTAGAAAAAGAGATTGCTTTCCAAAACACAATGGTAGCTTTCTATAAACCTAATTCTAAAAATCTAGCTGGTGAAATTGATGACCAAAAGAAAATTCTTGAGCAAATTCAAACAAATGTAAAAAGTGCGGAAGAAGGCTCAAGTGAACGTAAAAATGATGTGCAGCAGGTTGAAGAAAACCTGACAAATTTTATTAAATACGTTGAAGAATACAAAATGTACCAAGAAAAGCAAAAAGAAATGCTGTTAAAAGCTCAAACGGAAAGTGTGGGCGATATTCAAGAAGGAATCGCGATGATTTCTGAAGGACAAAACGGCGATCGCGAGCAGTTTGAAAGTGAAGCAGGGAAAGTGTTTGGGAAGCTTTCAAACGTTCAGCAGCAAATCGATGAAAACAAGCAAATTGCTGATAATCTGCAGGAAGCGACAGAAGATAAAACGTCTGGACAGCAGGACGAACTCAATCGTTTAAATCAGGATTTACTCAGCCAGTACAGCCAAGTAACTGAGCAAACAACGCTAAACGAAGTACAAAGCAAGCTGTCCACGCTTCGAAAAGAGCTAGAGATAGCACCTTCAAAAGAAGAAGAGGGTGAGACCTTACCACCAATAGAAGATAATCCGGTAATTCCAGAAGAAGAAGAGGGTGAGACGCCGTCAGAAACTGGCGAAGAGTCTCCTACAACAGTCCCTGTTGACTTAGAGAGTCAACGTCAACAGCTTCAAGGGATGAAGAACGACCTTCAAGCGTGGAGTGAGAATCTTGCTGCTTTACCAGAAGAAGAGCAAAATGAAGGTGTGGCCGATACGCAACAAAAGATTGCAGACTTTTCTACACGCTTACAAGGTGTAAGTGACCAGTTGGAAAACGTAACGGTTGAAGTTCCCTCATCAAACAACAATGACAATGACGGAAAAGAAGAACTTCAAAAGCAAATTCAAGAGCTGTTAGCTGTCAACGAAGCGCTAAGAGAACGCGTAGCGCAGTTAGAAGAAATCAATAATCAGCCTAATGGTGACGTGCAAACCGTTGTTAGCATGATTACTGATAAAGAAGATAAAATTTTATCCTCAAGTCAGCTATCTGAAAGCAGAAAACAAAAGTTGGCTGAACTATTTGCTCCAGGTATTCAAACAGAGAATATGTCAAAGCTTCTCCAATATTATGGAGATCTTTCACAGTATGAGTTAGCCTTAAGTCGAGGAAGTAACGAAGATCTTCAAGACGTTGTGCTGCGAAATGAAGGCACGCGTCAGCGCATTCAAGCAATTCTTTACGGAGATGAGCAGCCAAGTGTTATTCGCAAGCAGCTGCAAAATAACTTATTATCAACAGCAGAAGGAATAGATTCATTCTCTTCATCTATTCAACAGTTTACTGATTCTTATGGCCAGCTAATTGAAGGGGAGCAAGCATCTATTGTTGAAAGCTTATCAGCTCTTCAAGAAAAGGCAGGATCAATGAATGAAACGCTTCAAAACGTAGCTTCTGAAAGTGCAGTTGAAGCTCCAACACAAGAGAATGCAGACGTTTCAAGTCTTATTACTCTTCAAAAGAGTATGGGTCAAGAGCTAAAAGGAATGAATGATTTGATTTCAACTCTTGGTGAACGTCAATCAAGCGTTGTAGAGTATACGGGTGAACTGCAGGAGAAAGTTAACGAAGTACAGGATCAAGCGGATACGCTTAATAACAAATGGTCACAAAACGTAGATTCAACGAAGCTTGTGCGTGGCCAAGTATATCGTCTATTAAACAACACGTTAGTAGATGGCCAAAACAACGATTATGTCTATGACTACCTTGCAAATCCGCTACAGGTAAGCGGTGAGGTACCAGCAGAAAAGACAAAGACTGTTCCACCTGTTGTACTTCTTGTTATTATCCTTATCAGCAGTTTATTAATAGGATACTTTAGTCACTACTACAAAAACGCGCCTCTTCTTGTAAGAGGATCACTATTCGGACTACTGGTGATGATTGTTGGTTTAATGATTAGTACATTCAGCTTAAATATTTACTCACTGTCAGGAGAAAGAGCAATGGAATGGTCTATCTTCACGATTGTACTATTACTATTAGCTTCAACTCTTGTAAGAGGAGCCTTCTTAATCGGTAATTTCGTAGGTTGGATTGCAACAGTGCTGATGATTTTATTCTTTATCACGCCGCTATTAAATCTAGCAATGCCAAACTTCAATTACGAAGATCCGGTTTCAAAAGTATATATGTCAATTCAGTACGAAACGACTTCTCTATTTGCAGAAGCGACTACTATTCTGCTTGGACTAACTGCTGTGTTAACGGTTATTCCGTTTATCATTCGTATGCTGACATCTAAGGATAAACAAGCAGAGAGTGATGAAACGTATGAAGCATAATATGATAGGAAGAATCGCACTTTTAGCGGTTCTTCTCTTTCTATCTACTTCAAACGTATACGCAGCGAATGACACGCAAACACAGGTGCAAGATCTAGCACCCAATATTTTTCAAGATGAGCAAATAAAGCTCAATCCCGATTCTCTTGGTCAAACGAAAAGAGAAGTAGAAAACATTCCTGAGGAAATAAGAGGAATCCCATTTACTGATGAAGAGAAAAAGCCTTCGTTAAAAAGCTCTTTATTTTTAAATGATTCAACAACAAACCACTCCATTCAATCTCAAGTTAATAAATATGGTTTGTTCACTTCAACTGAGTCACCTGTTCAGTCTTCCTCAGTACAAGATGTACCGGAGGAAACAGGATTAAAACTACAGTGGGTGTATATATTGTTGATTGGAATTGGATTAGTTTTATTATTTACGGTGCTTATTCCAAAGCTAAAACCAGCTCAGATAAATGGGCAGAATGAATAAAAGACGCCGCGTTCTTTTATTAAGAACGCGGCGTCTTTTCATTTATAAATTAATCTCGCAAGCGGCTAAATCCTTCATCCATTAGATAGTCTTCTGCTTCTTCATATGATTCAAACGCAGCTTCTAAATTCAATCCAGCATAAATGTTCCATAGTGAATCTTCATGTACCAGTAATAACGTAGCTCCTTCGGGACCGTGCCAGCGCTGCTCGCGGCCGTCTCCGATTACAGCTTCTTCAATCATTTCGTGCTCAGGGCGGTGAGAAAGACTATTGATTGACTGCTCGATAATTGTACGCAGCTCTTCCTGTGAAAACTCACGGATATTCACAAGGCCTTTATCATTTGTGTCATAGCCAGAAAGGTGACCAGCGTATACAAATCCGTTTCCATTTGGGTGCAAGTGATACACCACATTCTTTTTATCATAAACACTTTCATTGTATTGAAAATTTACGCGTCCAAGCGAAACGTCTTTACGCTCTAGTTCAGAGAAAGACGTAATAACGGATAGTTTTTCGTCAAAAGTAAGCATTCAGTAACCTCATTTCAAATTAGACTGTCTAGTCTATGATTTCTATATTCGGTTGATTATATCACACTTCATTTGGAAGAAGCAGACCTTTTCTATGAGAAGAAAGACTTGTAAAGAAGATTGATTCCTTTTCCCTAGAAAATTTAACAAATTCCTACAAAAATTTTAACGTTTGAAAACTATAATAAAAAGAGTCAAATAATAATTCCATAGGGGGAAATGATGTTGAAGAAAAGTTCTGCTCCTTTGTACAAGGTGTTGTTTCTAGTTACTTTATTAGTAGCGCTAGTTATTAGCGGCTTGCCACTGCAGCACCCGAAAGCTGCAACTGCAATCAGCGTCTCACAAGCCATTTCGTCGCAAAATAATTCCATTCAAACGGTAGAAGGATACGTTGTGGGGCAACCAACTGGCACCACTACAGTTGTAACGAGTAATTATCCAAATGACTATGCACTAGCAATTGCGGATACGCCAACTGAAACTAATCCATCTAAAATGCTTTATGTTCAAATCTCGTCTACGTTTCGTTCAGGATTTGGACTACAAACAAATCCAACGCTAAAAGGAAAACAAATTGCAGCGACTGGAAACTTAACAGCTTATTTTTCACACCCAGGCTTAAAAAATGTAACGATGATGTCAAAGGAAACAAGCGGCACGCCGGATCCAACTGAACCAACAAATCCACCCGCTTCATCTGTTGAAGAGTATTATTCACCTGCTGAAGGAAAAACGGGGACTGAATTAAAATCAGCATTACATAACATCATTGATGATCATACAGAAATTTCATACTCAGCAGTATGGGATGCACTTCGTAAAACAGATGAAGATCCTACTAATTCTAATAATATTATCTTACTTTATACAGGGCGTTCTCAAGGGAAGTTTACAAACGGATCAGGTTCAAATGATTGGAACCGAGAACACGTTTGGGCAAAGTCGCATGGAGATTTTGGAACATCAATGGGAGCAGGAACTGATATTCACCATTTACGTCCAACGGATATGTCAGTTAACAGTACGCG
Source organism: Bacillus sp. VT 712 (assembly GCF_001614195.1). Taxonomy (NCBI): domain Bacteria; kingdom Bacillati; phylum Bacillota; class Bacilli; order Caryophanales; family Bacillaceae; genus Bacillus; species Bacillus sp. VT 712. The sequence continues at coordinate 78,742 of NZ_LWBK01000035.1, forward strand.
TAATAATTTAGATTTTGATAACGGTGGCAAAGAGCATAATGAAGCGCTTGGCAACTACTATGATAGTGACTCTTGGGAGCCTCGCGATGAGGTAAAAGGTGACGTGGCCCGTATGCTATTTTATATGGCTGTTCGTTATGAAGGTGATGTAAGCGATGAGCCGGATTTAGAGTTGAATAATGTGGTAAACAACGGAAGTGCTCCGTACCATGGTAAGCTGTCAGTGTTGTTACAGTGGCATCAACAGGACCCTGTAGACGCTTCTGAGCGACGTCGTAATGAGATTATTTACTCAGATTATCAGCATAACCGAAATCCATTTATTGACCACCCTGAATGGGTAAGCGCTATTTGGAATTAATAAGATAAGAAAGAGACTGAGACATAAGTAGTTCAGTCCTTACTATACCTGAACGACTGAGAGTTCATAACTTTTAATCGTTCAGGTTTTTTGGTTGATTGTGAAAACAATGTTGGAAACAGGGTGGAATGGAGCGAGTGACCGTAGCGCAATGGAACGAACGTGTTGAGACAAATCAAAGAGATGGGAACAGCTAGTGTTCGTCTTTTAGAAGCAATCATTTTGTTATGTCCCAAACTCTTTTATTTTTTTCGCAACAGGATTTTGAAGAAAGAAGCCGAATATAACCTATTGGATTTTAAAAAATAGGGGGAATTATATGTACAACCCAATTAAAAAGTTTGCATCACTTATTGTTTTGTTAAGTTTTGTTACCGCTTTCATATTAGGGCCAACCAATAGCCAAGCAGCGGTAAATGGACAGTCGTTTAACTCGAATTACAAGACCTATTTAATGGCACCACTAAAGAAAGTAACGGAGTTTACTACGTGGGAAGCTTTTGAAAATGACCTTCGGAAGGCAAAGCAAAATGGGTTTTACGCTGTGACAGTAGATTTTTGGTGGGGAGATATGGAGAAAAACGGTGACCAGCAGTTCGACTTTTCTTATGCACAGCGATTCGCACAGGCAGCTCGAAATGCGGGAATAAAAATGGTGCCGATTATCTCGACGCATCAATGTGGTGGAAATGTAGGAGATGACTGTAACACGCCTCTTCCTTCATGGATTTGGAATACTAAAACAGATGATAGCCTATATTTTAAATCAGAAACAGGTACAGTAAACAAAGAAACAGTAAACCCATTAGCGACAGACGTAATCACAAAACAGTACGGGGAGCTATACACAGCATTTGCGCAAGCGTTAGCACCGTATAAAGACGTTATTCCAAAGGTTTATTTATCAGGGGGACCAGCTGGGGAGCTTCGCTATCCTTCATATACAGCTGCTGATGGGACAGGCTACCCTTCTAGAGGGAAATTTCAAGCATACACAGACTTTGCAAAATCTAAATTCCAAATGTGGGCCGTTAACAAGTATGGCTCGTTAGCGGGTGTAAACCAAGCATGGGGACTAAGTTTAACATCAACATCACAAATTTTACCACCTTCAGATGGGAATCAGTTTTTAAAGGATGGATATAACACAAACTATGGAAAAGACTTTCTAGAATGGTATCAAGGAGTTCTGCAAGACCATGCAAAGCGTATTGGAGCATTAGCTCATCAAGCCTTTGATCCGGTGTTTAATGTGCCTGTAGGAGCTAAAATAGCAGGGATACACTGGCAATATAATAATCCAACAATGCCTCATGCTGCTGAAAAGCCAGCGGGTTATAATAACTACAGTACGTTATTAGACTCATTTAAAACAGCCAAGCTAGATTTGACGTTTACGTGCTTAGAAATGGTTGATAGCGGGACATATCCTGAGTATTCAATGCCAAAAACGTTAGTAAAAGAAGTTGCAAGCCTAGCAAACGCAAAAGGGATTGTATTAAATGGTGAAAATGCTTTAAGTATCGGAAGTGAAGAGCAGTATAAACGCGCAGCTGAAATGACATTTAACTATAACTTTGCGGGCTTTACGCTTTTAAGATTCTATGATGTTATTAATAACTCAACGCGTATGAGCCAGTTTAATCAGCACTTAAATATAAAACCGGTTGCACAGACAATGGTTGTTAAAAATGCACCTACATCGTCTGGAGAGAGTGTTTACATCGTCGGAGATCGTCCTGAACTTGGACAGTGGGACACAATCGCTTATCCAATTAAACTCTCTTACAACTCAACGCACGGAGATTGGAGAGGAACCGTTAATTTCCCAGCCGATCGAAGCGTTCAGTTCAAAGCGATTATCAAGCGCTCGGATGGCTCATTAAAATCATGGCAACCAACCCAGCAGTATTGGAATGTTCCAGGAACGCCTACAACGTATACGAATAATTGGTAAGAAGAAAGCACCCATGCCAGCATGGGTGCTTATTTTTATTTCCAGTTCTCCTCAATAAACTCATCGCGGCCAGATTTAGCACGATCTTCTTTGTAGTGCTTAGGGTTTTTCTTATGAAAATCCTGATGATAATCTTCCGCTGCATAGAATTCAGAGGCAGGAAGAACCGCTGTTACGATAGGATTTTTAAAGCGGCCGCTATCGGCAACGGCTTGTTTTGATTCCTCTGCTTCCGTACGCTGTTGTTCATTATGGTAAAAAATTGCTGTTCTGTATTGAGGGCCACGATCTTGGAACTGACCGTCTGGATCAGTTGGATCGATTTGTGGCCAATAAAGGTCTAATAAGCGCTTGTAAGGGAATACTTCCGGGTCAAACGTGATTTGTACAGCCTCATAATGACCTGAAGTACCTGATTTTACCTGCTCATAAGTTGGGTTTTCTACGGTACCACCTGTGTATCCTGATACAATACCATGAATGCCTTCTAGTTCATCGAAGGGTGTAACCATACACCAAAAGCATCCACCTGCAAACGTTGCTTTTTCCATATAAATCCCTCATTCTCTTTATAATTATGTTCTGTATTATAACAAAACAGAGCGGATAGAGCGAATAATTGATTTACCTAGTAGATTGGTTGAGAAGAAGGAATTATGTAGCAAAACAAAGCTAGCTATGAATAGTTGAGAATGCAGAAGAGGAAAGAAGAAAAAAGTGATAAAATAAAAAGGATATATGTCTAGCTTACATATAGCCACGAGTAGTTAGTTATGTATGCTCAAAAGCGTATTGAATACGTTTTTGCAAGTCATATAAGAAGAATAAACTGAGAAATTTACTAGTTATCCACAGAAAAGATGGATAAGTACGAATAAATATACAATAGGAGAGTAAAAAATGATACAAGATAACCTCATCCTAGAGCATTATGGATTAAATGAGCTGAACTTTGAAACAATTAAAAGTTATCGAGATAAGTTTGCTGCAGTAAAGCCAGATCATCCTTGGAACGTCCTTGAAACCAAAGAGTTTCTTTATAAGATAGGAGCATGGGGAAAAGCGAGAGACACTCATAAAGAAGGTGTAACGCTTGCGGGCTTGCTTATGTTTAGTGAAGAGAGAATGATTACAGAAATTTTACCACAATACTTTTTAGAGTATCGAGAAAGCGATGCACAAGGTGGATGGAATGAACGATTCACATCCCAGGACGGTACATGGTCTGGAAATTTATATGACTTTTACTTTTATGTTACAGAGCAAGTCTATAAACATCAGCCAAATGGTGAGATCGCTTCCTCATTAGTTGAGGTAGTTACGAACATGTTGCTACATGCAGACTATAATGGAGAAGGTGGATTAACATTCGAATACAATCAGCAGAGCTGCGTATTTTCTAATCCAGGATTATTTCGAATTCCTGTGGATAAGGTGTTCATAACAAAGATGAGTAATTTAAGAAATCCACATTTATTTAAGCTATTTCGACTACTAAATTTATGTGAACGTTCTGGAAGCGGCTTAACCGCTCTCCACGATAAATGGAAATCATACGGCTACGAGCTTCCAACTATTGATCAAGATGTCTATCTAAAGAGGACAACTCTCAGTCTACCTATGTCTTTTCTAGAAGGACAGAAAGAGTCTGAAAATCAAACGACTTCGGCTTTATCGTTTAATAACAATACGGGAAATAAAACAGGAGATGTCGAATCGACCGAAGAATTTGTTGAAAAAAGTAGCTCCTATAATAAAATTGAAAACTCCTTTAATAAAGATGATTCGCATTTAATAGAGGAGTTAAAGGGTAAAAATATAGGAGTTAGTCCTGTTGGTATAGGAGATAACCCCTATAATAAAGAAGAGTGGTCCTATAATAAAAATAATTACTCCTATAATAAAAAAGATGTTTTAATTTCAGATTTAGAAGATGAAAATAGCGTTCTATGGAATCTAGCTGAAATAGCAAGGCGCAAAAAGCGATTAAGTCCAGCAAAAATGGAAGAAGTTATTGTTTCGCTATGCGCACAGCAGCCTCTTAGGCTAAAAGATTTAGCTCATTTACTAGATCGTACGCCTGATGGAGTAAGAAACAATTACTTATCTAAAATGTTGCGCAAAGGTAAGCTTCAGCTTAAATATCCTGAACAGCCTAACCATCCAAAGCAAGCTTACTTAATCGAAGGTTATAGAAGGGAGGAATAAGTGTGAAGTGAAAAGTTGTTGGTTTATTTGTAGGGATGCTCGCTTTATTGGGTTCAACGAGTTGTGCTGCTAGTAGTGGTGAAGAAGTAGATGATACGTTTTTTTCAACATGGTTGTGGGATACGACTCGTATTGAACAGAATCCAGCCCAGTTGGTAAAAGATATTCAAAAAAAGAAGGTAAACCGTGTATATTTGCAAATTAACCATGAGGTACCTATCTTGGCATATCAACGTTTTATAAAATCTGCAAATAGTATCGGAATAACTGTCTATGCTTTAGATGGCAGTCGTACATGGGCAACGTCAGGTCAATCAGATTATGCAGCCTTTTGGGACTGGATTGGATACTACCAAGAAGAAGTAGCAGTTGATGAGCGCTTTAAAGGCGTTCATCTAGATGTTGAGCCGTATTTATTGCCGAATTGGGAAAAGAATCAGCTGCAAATCGTTAGTGCGTATGAAGAAATGATACGAGACGCTGCTAATCGGGCTAAAGCGCTTCAGGTGCCAGTAGGAGCTGACATTCCATTTTGGTTTGATGAAATAGATTCAACCACTGAATCAGATAGCCTTGCTTACTCCGTCATTAAGATGGTTGATGAAGTAACAATAATGGCTTATCGCAATAAAGCGAAGGGGGAAAATGGATTTATTGAGCTTACAAAGAATGAACGTAGGTGGGGATCGGTGTTTTCGACTCCTATTGAAATTGGATTGGAAACCGTGCCTTCAACGGAAGGGAAGTTTATTTCGTTTGCTTCTAAAGGTGAGGCAGCTATGGTGCAAGAAATTCAAGAAATGATTCTTATAGTAGATGATAAATCCACCCGTTTCAGCATTCATCATTTTGATAGTTGGGTGAACATGAAAAAATAAGCCGGCTAGCTGTTAAAGCTAACCGGCTTGTCCAATTAGGGGAGAATATGATTCTAGTATGGTCGGGCGTAAACAAATTTATACACGGCTTATTTATAAAAATAAAAAAAGCAACCATCCGAAAATGGTTACTCAATACAAAGGGGGGGGAACTTACTAATAGCATTCCCGCTTTTTTCCTTTATATGCACATAGTGATGAAAAAATTAAAATAATTTTGTTGTCCACGTTTCGCAGTTCCATACGTCCGTTACAACGTCTTCATAAAACTCAGGTTCGTGACAAATAAGCAAAATGCTTCCTTTGTATTCTTTTAAAGCACGCTTTAATTCTTCCTTGGCATCTACGTCTAAGTGGTTGGTAGGCTCATCGAGAACAAGAATGTTGGTTTCATTGTTAATGAGCTTACATAGGCGAACCTTTGCTTTTTCTCCACCGCTTAATACTTCAACTTTACTTTCAATATGCTTCGTTGTTAAACCGCATTTCGCAAGCGCAGCGCGAATTTCGTACTGCGTAAAGTGAGGGAATTCATTCCAGACTTCTTCAATACATGTGTTATAATTGGTTTTTTTGATTTCTTGTTCAAAGTAGCCGATGTGCTGATAGTCTCCTTTTTCAACAGAACCAGATAGCGGTTTGATTTCACCTAAAATACTTTTTAATAGCGTTGTTTTACCAATTCCGTTCGCACCGGATAATGCGATTTTCTGACCACGCTCCATGCGGAGATTCAGTGGTTTTGATAACGGCTCGTCATACCCAATGACTAAATCTGTTGTTTCGAAAATCAGCTTGCTGGATGTACGTGCAGGTTTGAAGTTGAATTCTGGTTTCGGACGCTCTTGAGCAAGCTCAATAACCTCCATTTTATCAAGCTTCTTTTGTCGAGACATTGCCATGTTTCGTGTCGACACACGAGCTTTGTTTCGAGCCACAAAATCCTTTAAATCAGCCATTTCTTGCTGTTGCTTTTTATAAGCTGCTTCTAGCTGCTGTTTTTTCATTTCATAGATTTTCATAAAATCATCGTAGTCGCCTACATAGCGATTCAACTCTTGATTTTCCATATGATAAATAAGGTTAATAACGCTATTTAAAAATGGAATATCATGCGAGATTAAAATAAATGCATTTTCGTATTCCTGTAGGTAACGTTTCAACCATTCAATATGCTGCTCATCTAAATAGTTAGTGGGCTCATCAAGTAAAAGAATCTCTGGTTTTTCTAACAAGAGTTTCGCAAGAAGGACTTTTGTACGCTGCCCACCGCTTAAGTCTTGCACATCACGCTCTAATCCGATATCTTCTAGCCCTAGCCCTCTAGCGATTTCTTCAACCTTAGCATCAATGACATAGAAATCATTATTCGTTAATAAATCCTGGATTGTACCCACTTCTTCCAGAAGCTTTTCTAGTTCTTCAGGAGAGACGTCAGCCATTTTTTCATATAGTCCGTTCATCTGCGCTTCTAAGTCAAATAAGTATTGAAACGCACCTTTTAAAACGTCGCGGATTGTTAATCCCTTTTCAAGAGAAGTGTGCTGGTCAAGGTAACCGACACGAACCTTTCTAGACCACTCAACTTTTCCGGCATCCGGCTCGAGCTTTCCTGTAATAATGTTCATAAACGTTGATTTACCTTCTCCGTTTGCTCCGATTAAACCTACGTGTTCACCTTTTAACAGGCGAAATGAAACATCATTAAAAATTGCGCGATCACCAAAGCCATGACTTAAATTTTTAACCGTTAGTACGCTCATGTTTACACACCTTTTCTATTTAAAATCAATCGATGATTGTTTATCTATCAGTAATCCACCCCCGATTATAGCGAAATTAGAGAGATAAATCCATGCTAATATTATGTCATTCCGTAACAGGTGATGTTTAGGCGGTTGTTTCAGAAAAAAAGAATGAATAAATGTTTCAGACTCGATTGTTTCTATTTCATGCTTCATAATAAGAAACAAGGATATAGGTTGAAGCAAGGGGGAGCAGATAGTGGAGATTCAAAACATTTTGGTCACAAGCCGCATGTATAAAGAATTAGAGGGTATCATTGAAAGAGAAGATAAGCGAGGCAAGACTTTTCGCTACGTTGATGAAAAAAATATAAACGATGAGGACTTGAAGTGGGCAGATGCTTATATGAGCTTTTATCCTGTTGAAAACTTTGCCTTTCATCAAATGAAGTGGGTTCATTCTTTAGGAGCAGGTGTAGATCGCTACGTCAAATTAGATAGTTGGAAAGACGATGTTATTTTGACAAGAACCGTTTGCTCATTTGGAGCGAGAATGAGCGAGTATTGTTTAAGCTATATGCTGAGTGAGCTTCAGTACCATGTTGCTTTTCAAAAAGCACAGCGTGAAAAGAAATGGGAGCCATTGGAACCTGTTTTGTTATCAAGTCAAAAAGTTGTTATTTATGGAACTGGTGAAATTGGACAGTCTATTGCAGAAATGTTAAAAAGGTTTGGTGTCCAAGTAATAGGAGTTTCTCGAAGTGGCAAAAGCAACCAACATTTTCATCAGGTTGTAGCAACAGGTGATGAAGCATCGCATGTAAAACAAGCAGATTGGATCATTAATACACTGCCGCTAACGCCTGAAACGAATCGTATGTTTAATGCGGAGTGGATGAATATTTTACAAGGTGCATACTTTATTAATGTAGGAAGAGGCGCAACGGTTGATACGGTATCACTTATAGAAGCTATCAATACGAGAAGAATTAAAAAGGCATTTTTAGATGTGTTTGAAGTGGAACCGCTACCTCAATCTGATATGCTATGGGAGCATGAGAACATCGTAATTACACCTCATATTTCGGCTGTTACGACGCCTGAAGAAGCGGTTGCTTGTTTTTTTGATACGCTAGATCGAATTGAAGCGGACAAACCGTTAGAAAATAAAGTAGATCTTAATCGAGGATACTGACGTATAAAATAAACATTGTAAAAAGCTTTTGATTCAAGGTAATGGTATACTGAAGAATGCTTGCGGTTAAAAGCAAGAAGTTGTTCTTCTAGGAGTGAACAAAATTGAACAAACAAGACTTGATGATAAAAGCGAGTGAATTTATTCACCTTTGTTATATAGAGCTTGATAGAGCCGAAGAAACTGCTGAGCGTTTAGTGCAGGTTCAAAAAGAAATTGAAGAAACAGGAACGTACACTCACACGTTTGATGAGCTTGAACATGGTGCTCGAATGGCTTGGAGAAACAGCAACAAATGTATCGGTCGCTTATTTTGGCAGTCTCTTCACGTGTTTGATGAGCGTGAAGCATCAACTGTTGAAGAAGTACGCGATGCTCTTTATAAGCATATTGAGTATGCGACTAACGATGGGAAAATTCGCTCAACGATTACGGTTTTTAAACCAAAAGCAGGTGAGAAAGAGCCGGTACGAATCTGGAATCATCAGCTGCTGAGGTACGCAGGCTATGAAATGGAATATGGACAGCTTGGTGATGCCGCATCCAATGAATTTACGAAAGTGTGCCAAGAGTTAGGTTGGGAAGGAGCCGGTACGCACTTTGATTTGCTTCCTTTAGTTATTCAAGTGAATGGGGAGAAGCCGCAGTGGTTCTCGATTCCTAAGAAACTTGTCAAGGAAGTCACTATTACTCACCCAGAGATAGCAGGATTTGCTGATCTACAGCTTAAATGGTATGGAGTGCCGATGATTTCTGATATGAATCTGGAAATTGGTGGGATTGAATATATAGCTGCACCGTTTAACGGCTGGTATATGGGCACAGAAATTGGCGCGCGTAATTTAGCGGATACAGATCGTTATAATATGCTTCCTAAAGTTGCCTCTATTATGGGGTTAGATACTCGCTATAACGCAACGCTATGGAAGGATAAAGCGCTTGTTGAACTAAATGTGGCCGTCCTGTCTTCTTTTAAAGAGCAAGGTGTCAGTATCGTTGATCATCATACAGCTGCCCAGCAGTTTCGCTTATTTGAAGAGCGTGAAGAGAAAAATGGACGAGAAGTAACGGGGAACTGGACGTGGCTCACCCCACCAGTTTCACCAGCGACGACGCATATTTTTCACAAGCCTTATAAAAACAAGGTGCTGTCACCGAATTATTTTTATCAGAAGAAACCATATTAAAAAGAGACTGAGACATAAGTAATTCAGCCTCTACTATACCTGAACGATTGAGAGTTCATAACTTTTAATCGTTCAGGTTTTTTGTTGACCGGATAACAATAAGAAATTTAGCTCATCTTTGTTCATAACTAAGTCTTGAAGCGTATAACCATCAAGTACTTTGATAAAAGCTTGCATGGCTTCGTAGAGCACATGCTTGAGCTTGCATGAAGGAGAAATTGTACATTTATTAAGCTCGCTGTTAAAACATTCAACAATATGAAAATCTTCTTCTGTTTGGCGCACGACAGCACCAATATTAATTTCTTTAGGGTTTTTTGCTAATCGAATGCCGCCTTTACGCCCGCGGATCGTCTCTATTAATCCAAGCTTTCCTAGTTCATGGGTTACCTTCATCAAGTGATTCTTTGATATTTGATAAGCGTCCGCAATTTCTTTAATATTGCTTAAGCTTTGACGATCTCGAACAGCTAAGTAAAGCAGCACACGTAAGGAATAATCCGTATACTGTGTTAGCCTCATAGTTTCACGCTTCTTTCTGTACTAACTTTATTAATCATATCATGACTGTTTCCGACAGGAATAGCAAGTTGCTCTTTGTTTCGCACATTGCTAATTTGTGAATTATTTATTGCGGTTTTCAGAAGTAGCTATTTTTTTCAAGAAGTTTAGGGTATTATAAAGATGTATTTTTGATATATCTTTTTTGTTTTAAAACATATATATTAAATATATCTTTTTAGGAGGACAACAAAATGAATCAGCATGAAATTGATATTGTAAAAAGCACGGCTCCTGTTTTAGCACAGTATGGTGAACAAATTACGACCTGTTTTTATCGAAATTTATTTGAAGCTCATCCGGAGTTATTAAACGTATTTAATCGTACAAATCAACGAACAGGGCGCCAACAAACCGCTCTTGCTAACACGGTATATGCAGCCGCACAGCATATCGATCAGCTCCATGTATTGGTTCCTGTTGTGAAACAAATTGCTCATAAACACCGAAGCATTGGTGTGAAAGCTGAGCATTATCCGATTGTAGGTGAATTTTTACTTGGGGCTATTAAAGAGGTCCTTGGAGATAGCGCAACCGATGATATTTTAGCAGCATGGAAGAAAGCATACGGAGACATTGCTGACATTTTTATTTCTGTCGAAAAAGAAATGTATGAGCAAGCGGAAGGTGCTAAAGGTGGATGGAGTGATTATAAACCGTTTGTGGTGGCTAAGAAAGTTAAAGAGTCGAGTGATGTGTACTCTTTCTATTTAAAACCGGTCGATCAAAATCCATTACCTACTTTTTTACCAGGGCAGTATGTAAGTGTGCGTGTTCAGGTACCTTCAGAGGAATTTATGTCTATTCGTCAATATAGCTTATCTGATTTTGGGGACCAGTCATACTATCGCATTACGGTAAAACGAGAAGTGAATGTAGCAGAAGGGGAAGTATCAGCTTATTTACATGATCATGTAGAAGTAGGAAATGAAATTGAAATGAGCGCGCCTGCTGGTGACTTTGTTTTAGAGCAGAGCGAAGAGCATCCAGTGGTCTTGATTAGCGGAGGAGTTGGCATAACGCCAACAATGCCAATGTTGAAAAAATCCATTGAAGAGCATCGAGATATTACGTTTATTCATGCAGTGAGAACGAAAGAACAGCATATTTTTAAAGATGAGCTACAGGAGCTTTTCGCTAAGTATCCGTTTAGCTACCACGTAGCATATAGTGACGGAGATGTAGATGCCGACAGAACGTATGACCAAAAAGCTGGACGTATTATTCGCGACGACTTACAGAAGTGGTGTAAAAACACAGAAGCTTCTTTTTATATTTGTGGTTCACCATTATTTATGGAAGAAATGATTAAAAGCTTAAAGGCAATAGGAGTGAAAAGCGAAAGTATTCATTTTGAGGCTTTTACCCCTAAAATGAGCGTAGCGGTAACTGAATAAATTTGCGTAGAACGGGTAAAAAGCTAACAGGACTATAAACTGTTAGCTTTTTTTGATGAAAGGGAGTTTTTTAATGAACGAACAAGTATATGATGTGATTGGAATCGGTATTGGCCCATTTAATTTAGGACTTGCTGCTTTAATTGAGCCTGTTGAAGAAATAAGTGCGGTGTTCTTTGATAAAGAAGAGAAATTTGAGTGGCATCCCGGTATGTTAATTGACGGAACAGACTTGCAAGTACCATTTTTAGCAGACTTAGTTACGTTTGCTGATCCGACTAGTCCCTATACATTTTTAAACTATATCCATAAGCAAAAGCGCATGTATCCATTTTTTTATTTTAATCGATTCGATATTCCAAGGCAGGAGTATAACGAATATGCCAAATGGGTAGAAGCCCAGCTTAAATCGTGCCATTTTCAACATGAAGTTGTGGATGTAAAGAATCATGAATATGGATATGAAGTAACTGTGAAGCAGACGAAGAGCAATAAAGAGGAGCTATTTTATGCGAAGCATGTGGTGCTCGGAACAGGTGCAGTTCCATTCGTACCAAAAGGTCTAAAACATTCCCTGGGAAATGATGTCGTACATAGCAGTTCATATTTACAGCACAAAGAGCATTTACAACAAGGACATCATATTACCGTAGTTGGTTCTGGTCAAAGCGCGGCAGAGATTTTTTATGACCTTTTAAAAAATCAGCCTACATATGGCTATCATCTGAGTTGGTTTACTCGCTCTTCAAACTTTCAGCAGTTAGATCAGTCAAAGCTTGCTCAAGAGCTATTCTCACCAGATTATGTTCAGCATTTTCATGATCTTCCTTTTAAAGAACGAATCCAAGCGTTAGAAGATTTAAATCCTTTACGAAATGGGATTGAAGCTTCCACTCTTCAGCATATTTATGATTTAATGTATCATCGCTCGATTCAAGGTGAGGTTCCGGTTACGATTCGAGCTTCAATCGAAGTAGAAGGAATAACAAATGAAGGTGGCTATCACTTACACTGCCGTCAAAAGCAAACAAATAAAGAATTCGCTTACGAAACTGATCGAGTGGTTCTCGCAACGGGTTATAAACCACACTTGCCAAAATGGATGGGTAAATTTCACAATGAAATTGAATGGGAAGATGATAAGCGTTTTAAAGTAATGAAAGACTATCGCTTGCAGTTCAAAACCCCTCGTGACCATTACATGTTTACGCTAACAAATATTGAGCATTCCCATGGTTCAAGCGCAACAAACTTAGGGCTATCTGTTCAACGAAATCAATGTATCGTTAATACAATTGCGGGTAAAGAAATTTATCCTGTTTCCTTTAACACGACCTTTCAACAATTTGATTTACCTGAATGAGGGTGTGACATAACTACATGATTCCTTCTCAAAGAAGAATCGTGACTGTTCTAAACGAATTAAGTTGTCAGAAAGCGTTCGTTCCATTGCACTACAGACACTCGCTTTCGGCGGGGAGGAACCTGATCCTCCTCGCTTCGCTGAGCGATCTCAGTTTTTCCTCCAGTTCCCGCAGGAGTCGCGTGTCCTACGCTCTATTCCACTCTTTTTTTAAACTTGTTTTCCAAGTCAACAAACAACTGAAGTATAAAAAAGAGATAACTCTCAATAGTTCGGATATATCATTGAATGAAATACTTATGTACCATCCTCATTTTTATGAGAAATGTAAGTGTTTACAGTTAAAAACTTACTTTGTCTTTTTATTTTTTTTCGGTATAATGACATAATTGTGTTCAATAAATCAGGAGTTTTGTCTCAGTATTGTCAAAGGATATGGTTCGGTGTCTATCGCATCGATACTTCTACCTCTTATTTTGTTATGTCAAAGTAGAAGGTAGAAGTGTGGATAAAACATACATGTTGATTTAACCATTATAGTATTTGAGGTGAGTAGAAAAAGTGAACATATCAGAATTTATAAATAGCATAAATGGTTTTTTATGGGGGCCGTTTATGATTACATTTTTATTGGGAATTGGTATCCTTTATACATTTCGCTTAGGCTTTATCCAAGTAACAATGCTCAAACAAGCATTTGTTCAAACTTTTGGCGGAATGTTTAAAAAGAACCCTGACAATAAAGATGGAATTTCTCCCTTTCAAGCGTTGGCAACATCAGTTGCTGCTCAGGTTGGGACAGGAAATCTAGCGGGTGTTGCAACAGCTATTGCTTTGGGAGGACCTGGGGCTATTTTTTGGATGTGGGTTAGCTCGTTTTTCGGCATGGCCACGATTTTTGCAGAGGCAGTTCTTGCGCAGAAATATAAAGAAGAGAAAGATGGCCAGATTGTTGGAGGACCTGCTTATTATATCCGAAAAGGAGTAGGGAGCAAATGGTTAGCGGGCTTTTTTGCCGTGTCCATTATTATCGCACTTGGGTTTATCGGAAATATGGTGCAGTCAAACTCCATCGCAGCATCCTTTGATACGTTCAATATTCCACGCGTTGCAGTAGGAATTATTGTTGCGGTATTAATTGGCTTTATTATCTTTGGCGGAATTCAGCGAATCGCAAAAATTGCTGAATTTGTTGTACCGTTTATGGCACTTTTCTATATTGGAGGAAGCTTAGTTATCGTATTCGCAAATTTCTCTGGAATCGTGGATGCGTTTATATTAATCGTAGAATCAGCGTTTAATCCAGCTGCTGCCACTGGTGGAGTTATCGGCGCAACAATTAAAGAAGCTATTCGTTATGGGGTTTCACGTGGGTTATTTTCCAACGAAGCAGGAATGGGCTCAACGCCTCATGCTCACGCTGCGGCAAACGTAAAACATCCTGCTCAGCAGGGATTAGTTGCTATCATAGCGGTTGTAATTGACACCGTCATTATTTGTACCCTAACAGCGCTCGTCATTATCATGACGAAATCCTATGAAACGGGCTTAAATGGTATCCAGTTAACTCAAGAAAGTTTTACAAGGGGTCTCGGCGAGTTTGGCCACCCGTTTATTGCAATTTGTTTATTCTTCTTTGCTTTCACAACCATTTTAGGATGGTACTATTTTGGAGAAAACAATATCAATTATCTGTTTGGAAAAAAAGGAATCAGCGTTTACCGTGCGCTTGTACTACTTTTTATTGTGTTAGGATCTACTTTAAACGTTACGCTTGTATGGGACTTAGCCGATACATTCAATGCATTAATGGTTCTGCCAAACGTAATCGCGCTCTTTATTTTGAGCCCTGTTGTAGTCAAAATTTATAAAGAATATAAGACAAAATGGTAAAGCTTTGCGGTCAGCAAAGCTTTTTTTGTACATATCATTTGTAAATTCCATGTTTAAGGTGAAAAGACAAGGGTACATTATTTATAGAACAAAAGCTATTACACAGAAATAAAGGAGTTGCTTGTTGAGATGAGTAAAAAAATCGCAGTATTAGTAACAGATTTATTTGAAGATGTGGAATATACAGACCCTGCCAAAGCATTGAAAGAAGCAGGTCATGAGCTAACAACGATTGACGTTGAAGGCGGCAAAACAGTAAAAGGTAAGCAAGGAGAAACAACGATCAGCATTGATAAAGGTATTAAAGAGGTAAAGCCAGAAGAGTTTGATGCTTTATTCTTACCAGGAGGTTTTTCACCTGACATTCTGCGCGCTAACGATGATGTCGTTGCATTTACAAAAGCATTTATGGATGAGAAAAAGCCGGTTATGGCCATCTGTCACGGCCCGCAGCTTTTAATTAATGCAGATACGTTAAAAGGTCGCGATATTACAGGCTATAAGTCAATTGCGGTTGACTTGAAAAACGCAGGCGCAAACTTCCATGATAAAGAAGTTGTTGTGTGCCAAAACCAACTAGTTACAAGCCGTACACCTGATGATTTACCTGCATTCATTCGTGAATCAGTAAATGTATTATCATAAGAATAAAAAGCGCTCAGCTGAGCGCTTTTTTCTTGTTTAAAGTGACTCGTTGACGAGTTTGGCGATACCAAATGTAAAAGAGGGTGGTAAGACCAACAGAGACCATTCCAAAAGCAACCGTCATTAATTGAAAACCAATGCTATCTAGCAAGAAGCCCGTTGTTAGAAGCACAACTTGAAAGACGATACGTTCAAGCATATTACGGAACGAAAAGAAGCGACCGTGAAAGTCTTTTGGTACGGTTGTTTGAAAAATCGTTGCTGCAACAGGGAAAAAGCAGCCGATAGCAAAGCCGAAAATTGTGAATGCGATGATAGTAATAAGAGAATTTGTAGCCATGTAGAGCATGAGTTGTGAAACCCCTACAAATAATGAAAAAACAAATAAGATTTGAACTTGGCTTATATATTTCGTGAGTTGTTTAACAGTAAACGCACCGAGCATAAATGCAATTCCTTCAGCTGTATAGATCCAGCCTTTAATAGCTGCGCTGTCTTGAAGCTCACTAATGTTAATGACAATTAAGTTAAAGCCACCAATAAATAATAAAGGAATCAACAGCATGATAAGCGTAATTGAAACAATAGGCTCCTGCTTAATCATTGGGAATAACGTGCTAAAATCCCGCTTTTCTTTTACATGTTCCCCAACCTTCGACACGCTGTCATCGTCAACTTTTAATAGCATCGTTAATAAAAATAAAGCGAGATAAGCAGCGAATGAAAAGAGGTAAAGCGTATGTAAAGGCATGATCATTAAAAGAGCACCGCCCAATGCTGTACCTAAAATTCTAGACAGCGTAGAAACATTCATGTATACGCCGTTTAGCTGAAGTAATTCTTTTTCATCTACAACAAGGGGAAGGGTAGCCTGCAGAGCAGGAAAATAGAATGCAGCAGAAATTTGAATTAAAATAAGGAAAACAATCATCCAGCCAATTGAATCAGTTGCTAATGCAAGCAGCATAAATAAGACGCTGATTGTTCGAAGCAATCCGGCTGCTAGCATTACTTTCTTTTTATGTAATTGGTCAGTAAGCTTTCCAGCAAGAGGACCGAGGGCAACCCCAATGACAATTCCAATGGCTAAGATAATTGATTTCATAAAATCAGAAGGGATTTTAGCCTGCATAAACTCTAGATTGCCGATAATCCCCATCCATAGACCTAATCCAGCGATTAGCTCACCCAACAGCAAAATCCATACATTGCGATTTTTCCACATAATATCGTTCCCCGATCATTTTAGTAAGTATGTCGACAAAGTACTTCGTGTTTCTAAATGAATCTACACACTGAATCATATCACAAAACATCTTCTTGAATGGTAAAAAAGGATATAAAATGGTCTCATTCCTATTATTCTCATTCTTTTCTTGTAACGTTTGTAACGCTATATTTACAGTTATATTACTAGCGATTTTAATAGAATGGAAAAAGAGAGGGGAAAAGTGAGGAATACCAAGGGCTAGCGATATATTAAAAAAAATTACAAAAAACTCTAGTTAATTTTGGTAACGGAAAAGCGGTTGATTGAATCTATGAATCCATGTAACAATGAATATGCAACGCGAGATTAGCAGATTCATTCTGTAGCGTAGCTGTCTACAAATACAGATATCTTTCAAGGAGGAATTTACAACATGAATAAGAAGTTCCGTATTGCTACAATCGCAGGTGCCGTTTCAATCGGCTTATTAACAGCAGGACAAGCTAACGCAGCTGCACCTGACTGCAACACACCAAAGCAAATTACTATTAAAGATGCTCAAGCAGCACAAAATATAAATGTCGATGAGTTAGTAAAGAAATACAATGCTCAACCACAAAAAGCTGAGGCGGCAGCACCAGCTAAGAAAGAAGCACAGCCAAAAGCTGAAGCAGCACAGCCAGCTCAGCAAGCTGAAGCAAAACCAGCAGAATCTAAAGATTCAAAAGCTGAAGCAAAAAACGTAAGCGAGTTTGAACAACAAGTAGTTACATTAGTAAACGAAGAGCGAGCGAAAGAAGGTTTAAAACCACTTGAGCTTGACACAGAACTAAGTGACGTAGCTCGTGAAAAATCAAAAGACATGATGGATAAAGGTTACTTTGACCACACTTCACCAACGTACGGTTCACCATTTGATATGATGAAGCAATTTGGCATTGAATATTCATCTGCAGGTGAAAACATTGCAAAAGGTCAAAAAACACCTGAAGAAGTAATGGAAGGCTGGATGAACAGTGATGGCCACCGTAAAAACATCATGAACCCTGATTTCACTCACATCGGTGTAGGCTTTGTTGAAGGAGATTCAACTTACTGGACACAAATGTTTATTTCAAAATAATTCATGACACAAGAAAGCAAGCAGAAGAAAATCTGCTTGCTTTTTTATGTTTTTTATTAAAGAAAGTCGGGTAAATTAATGTCATAAGACAAGGAAAGGGTGCGATGCGCATGAGAAGAATTTTAAAAAAAATCATAGTAGCTGTATTCCCTATTTTAATGAAAGAAGGCTACCAGTACTATAAAAACCGAAAGAATCGTTCAACAACGTCTACGCGTACGTATAAATAAAAAACTCACTCTCATTACGAGAGTGAGCTTTTTTGTGAATTAATTCGCTTCTATATCAATATGTTTAAAGCTCATAAAGTCAAAAAGTCCTTTATCCGTTAATTTTAAGCATGGGATAACGGGTAAGCTTAAAAAAGATAAAGTAAGCAATGGATTGAAGGCATCGCTAATATCTAATCCTTTTAATGCTTCATGTAGAACGTGAAGCTCTTTGTTTACTTGTTCGTAAGGTAGAGGAGACATGAGGCCTCCAATTGAAAGTGGAAGAGAAGCAAGCACTTGTTCATCCTTTACGAGTACAATTCCACCTTGGGTTTTTTCCATTTCTTTAATGGTCATCAATAAATCCCGGTCATTTGTACCAACAGCTACAACATTGTGAGAGTCGTGAGCAATCGTTGTTGCGATGGCTCCGTCTTTTAATTGAAACCCTTTGACAATCCCAAGGCCGATATTGCCCGTTTGGTGGTGGCGCTCGGCCACGACTAATTTTAAATGATCTCTCTCTGTATCAATCGTGAACGTTCCGTTTTCAACTACTACTTCTTCCACTACGTGGTTGGTAATAAGCTGGTTTGGAATGATTTCAATAATATTTGCTTTATTGTTCTTCATGTTAATTTGCAGCTGTTCAATGGAAATAGATTTCAAATTTACCGAGTGCATCAAGTCTTTAGGCTCGTTTGTTTCATTAGCCGGTTCAACGACAAGCTGGCCGCTTTTGGCCACTACTTCTCCATTTGTAATAACCGTTGACGCATAAATATTTTCTAGTTCATCAAATAGCATGATGTTTGCTTTGTATCCAGGAGCAACAGCACCTTGTTGCGCTAAACCGTAGCACTCAGCTGCGTTTAATGATGCCATTTGGATTGCCATAAGTGGGTCCAAACCTTCGTTCACTGCAAGGCGAACGTTGTGGTCAACAGATCCTTCGGCTAGCAAATCATCTAGATGCTTATCGTCTGTACAGAATAAGAATCGTCGAACGTTGCGCTCATTAACAGCCGGCAGCAACTGCTTCAAATCTTTGGCAACAGAGCCTTCACGGATAAGGACGTGCATGCCACGCTGAACGCGCTCGAGTGCTTCATCAGCTGTTACGCATTCGTGATCCGTTGAAATGTGAGCTGTTCGATAAATATTAATCCCTGTTGCATCCAATCCGGCTCCATGGCCATCGATTACGCCTTGATGATCTTTGGCTGCCTGAAGTTTAGCAAGCATATCATCGTTCGCATCACGGACAGCAGGAAAGTCCATAACTTCCGCTAAACCAATCACGCGTTCATGATTGAAAAAAGGTCGTAAGTCCTCTGCTTTTAAGACAGCTCCAGAGCTTTCAAACGGAGTAGCTGGAATGCTTGATGGCAAGTTAATAAGTACTTCAAGCGGAAGGTTTTCAGAGTTTTGGAGCATAAATTCAATGCCTTTTTCGCCTGAAACGTTGGCAATTTCATGAGGGTCAGTTACGACAGTGGTAACGCCTCTCGGTACGAGAAGCTTTGCAAACTCTTTCGGTGTGACCATTGATGACTCAATATGAACATGGCCATCAATGAAAGTAGGTGAGACATATTTGCCAGTCGCATCGATTGTTTGTTTGCCTTCATATTCACCAAGGCCAACAATCATTCCGTCCGCGATGGCAATGTCTGCTTCAAGAACGCTTAATGTAAACACATCGATAATACGTCCGTTTTTTATGACTAAGTCAGCTGGAATTTGTTTATTTGCAACAGCAATTTGCTTTTTAAGTGAATGGTTTGACATAATGGTTTATCTCCTCTCATTGTGAAACAATGAAGGACTAAAAAGAGTAGAACACCGCTCGGAAGTAATATAGAGGTATAAAAATGTTCAACTCTCGTAGTCCAACTATTTACGGTAGTTTGGTAGAAACTCTTGGACCCTATTTCCAAGATTATACGAGTGTATGCTTATAGGTATTGCGATACATTGTATCTGTATTTTGAGAAGTCGTCAATTACTATTGGAAAAGAAAGACTTTTGCGAATATTCTACTCGTATAATGTTTTAAAGAAAAATAAACGAATGTCGTGAAGTTGGAAGAAGTGATGTGGGTAAGAAAAAGCCGCCAATGTACAGAGCAGGCATTGACGGCGTTTGTGAAGCTTAAGCTTACTTGCGTAACGCCCCTAATTCTTCTGCAATTGCTTGCATTTCACTTGGACTGAATGAGTCTTTACGCATAACCATTTCATATAAATATTTTAAATCCTCGTACATTTCTTCATCAAAAGCATCGCCTTTAATTGCACCGATGTTTAACATGCGAAGCTTTTCGCTAATTTGATCAATCATAAACGTAATGTTTTCTGGAGACTTTACTGATAAATCCACTATGTTCATCCTTCCGAGCTTTTTTCTCATTGTAACATGTTTTGATAAGAAGAACACTGTGTTGTCAAACTCTTTGACCAAAAACAGGGTTTTCTTAAATGAAAAGGCTTGTATATAATGTTTGTAATAAGAGAAAGGAGTCGAAACTATGGTTAAAGTACTATTTGTATGTCTTGGCAACATCTGTCGCTCTCCAATGGCAGAAGCAATCTTTCGAAAGTTCGTAAAAGACAAAGGGCTCGAACAGCAAATTGAGGTTGATTCAGCCGGAACAGGAAACTGGCATGAGGGCAAGCCACCTCATGAAGGAACGCTTCGTATTTTAACGGACAATCAAATTGACGTTACAGGTTTAACAGCGCGCCAAGTTATTGAAGAAGATCTTAATCAATTTGATTATATTATTGGCATGGACGCTGAAAACGTGGGGAACTTAAGACGTATGGCTGGACATCATCGTGATGTACGCATTGAGCGTCTGTTAGATTATGTTCCACATTTGTCCGTTGAAAATGTTCCTGACCCTTATTATACGGGGGATTTTGATGAGGTATACGGCCTGGTTACAGCAGGATGTAAGCAGTTAGTAGAAGAAATCATAAAAGAGCACAAATTAAGCTAACTAAACAAGAGGAGAGTGGGAATATGAGTCAAGGAAAAAGTAAACTTCTTGAAGGGATTATTATTGGAGCAATAGCTGGTGCTGCAATTTCAATGCTTGATAAAAATACGCGTAGAACGGTTATTGAAAACAGTAAGGCTGTTAAAAATAAGACGGTACATATGATTAAACATCCAGATGAGGTAAAGCAAAATCTTCAAGAAAAATATGCTGCTGTGCGTGAAACAATTGAACAAGTATCCGATGATGTTTCGTTTTTAACGACACAGGTGGAACAGCTTAAGAAAACAACTCCCCAGGTATTAGACGTAGTAAAAACAACAAAGGAGACTTTCTCACATAAGTATGGCCAAGATGAACAGAAATAATTGAGAGGTGAGCATATGGCCGACACAACAAAGATTGTAGCTTTTATAAAAGAATTAGCAGCTCGCATTCATAACGATGAACTGCCAAGCCTGTCAGCGGAGCTAGCATACTATTTGCTTTTGTCGCTTTTTCCGTTTCTAATCTTTCTCATTACGCTCATTGGTTTTTTGCCCGTTCAAGCACCTGATTTATTGGAGCTTGTTGAAAGCTTTGCGCCAGATCAAGCAATGAGTATGATTGAAAATAATCTAGATAATATTATTGGCTCTCATAACGGAAAGTTGTTATCGTTTGGGATCATCGCGACAATGTGGTCAGCATCTAACGGAATTAATGCCATTGTGCGAGCATTTAACCGTGCTTACCATGTGCAAGAGAATCGTCCTTTTCTAGTGGCAAGAGGTATGGCTGTATTACTAACGTTTGCGATGATTTTCGTGATTATTGTGGCGCTGTTATTACCTGTGTTTGGTCATATGGTCGGCTTTTATCTGTTCTCAACCTTCGGATTATCTGAAACCTTTTTATCATTATGGGCTGCTTCTAGGTGGATTATTAGCGGTATTATCCTGTTTATTGTCTTTATGGGTTTATACTATTTTGCTCCTAACAAGCGCTTGACTTTAAAAAATGTTGTACAAGGAGCTGCTTTTGCAACAATTGGTTGGACGGTTGTGTCGTTTATTTTCTCATATTACGTTAATAATTTTGGAAACTATACGGCAACGTACGGGAGCTTAGGCGGCATTATTGTATTGTTGATCTGGCTGTATTTGTCAGGAATGATTATTGTCATTGGTGGAGAAATTAACGCCATTTTTTATGAGCGAAAAAAAGCAATCAAAGCATAAGGCGACCACCCTATTTGCATATATTGGTATGAAACGAAGAGTAGGAAGCGGGCATACTAATGGTGAAATGAAAGGGGGATTTACCATGACAAAACATACGAAAAAAGACGGAAGCAACACGAAACAAAACAAAAAAAGCCATCCAAAGCATAAGACAAGTAATAGCCAAAATGGGCAAAACGGCTACCATTAAGGAATATGCTTTTATAAAAAAAGAGGCCTGGTGAAGGGCCTCTTTTTGTGTTAAGACTTTAATAAGCGCAGTCCGTTTAGGATAACAAGAATTGTGCTTCCTTCATGCCCAATAACGCCAAAAGGCATATCAAGAACTTGAAGGAAGTTTGACGAAATTAATAAGAAAATAACGCTGATTGAGAAGATGACGTTTTGCTTAACAATGCTGTTCATTCTCTTAGATAATTTAACAGCATCGGCAATTCTTGATAAATTGTTTTTCATCAGTACAACGTCAGCTGTTTCTAACGCGACGTCTGTCCCTTCTCCCATCGCAATTCCAACATTAGAAGTAGCAAGAGCTGGTGCGTCGTTAATTCCGTCTCCAACCATCGCTACAGTCGAATATCTCTCTTTTAATTCTTTTACTTTGTCAACTTTTGCTTCAGGCAAGCATTCGGAAATATATTCATCTACCATGCATTCTTTTGCGATTGCTTCCGCTGTTTTTTTACTATCTCCTGTAATCATGACGGTGTGAATGCCAAGTGATTTCAGTACTTTAATGGCTTCTACTGCTTCTGTTCGTACAACGTCTTTTAATGCTAAGATTCCAATAACGCCGTGTTCATCTCTTGCATAAACAACGGTTTTCCCCTCAGAAGCAAGATTTACCGCAGCTCCGTTTTTAAACGAAGTGGCATCATCTTTGCCAATGAAATCTGCTTTTCCAATCTTCCATTGTTTACCTTGGACCGTTCCAATAACACCAAAGCCTGGAACATCTTCAAGAGATTCAGGTTGAAGTAGCTGAAGATTCCTTTTGTCTTTTGCGAACTGCACAATTGACTGAGCAAGCGGATGGTTTGACTGACGCTCAATGGAAGCAATTTTAATTAAAAACTCATCTTCAGAAACGCCGTCACGAACGAGTACATCTGTTACCTCAGGCTTTCCTTTCGTAAGCGTCCCCGTTTTATCAAACGCCACTGCGTTTAAATGGTTTAATCGCTCTAAATGGACGCCTCCTTTAAATAGGATTCCTTTACGAGCTCCGTTCGAAATAGCTGAAAGCGAAGCTGGCGTAATGGACGCTACAAGTGCGCAAGGAGAGGCAACAACAAGTAAAATCATTGCTCTGTAAAACGTTTCAGTCCAGCTCCACCCAAGAACATAGTGAGGAAGAAACAGCATGATGGCAACAACAGAGAGAACCACTTTTACATAGGTTCCTTCAAAACGTTCAATGAATAGCTGAGAAGGTGATTTTTCGCTTTGAGCACTTTGTACAAGCTGAATAATCTTTTGAAACAGTGTTTCCGTACTTGGCTTTGTCATTTTAATGACGATAGCCCCTTTTAAATTTACTGTACCAGCAAACACTTCTTCATCAGCCGCTTTTAAAACAGGAACGGATTCACCCGTGATGGCTGCTTGATCAATCGTTGTTTCACCTGATAAGACAATGCCATCTACCGGTACACGTTCACCAGGCTTCACGAGCAACGTATCGTTCACTTGTAGTTCAGAGATGGCTACGACTTCTTCATGATCTCCGTTTAAGCGCGTTGCTTCTTGAGGCTGTAAATCCATTAAAGCACTAATTTCACGGCTACTTTTATTCATGGTGTATGTTTCAAGCGCTCCGCTTAGTGCAAAGATAAAGATAAGCATGGCACCTTCTGTCCAGTAGCCAATCACAGCTGCACCAATGGCTGCAATAATCATCAGCATTTCCACGTTTAGTTCTTTATTTTCAATCGTTTCCTCAATACCTTCTTTAGCTTTGGCAAATCCTCCAATAACATAAGCCAGAATGAATAACGTAATAGATAAGGTCGAAGCATCTTGTTTTGATAAAAGCCAAGCAACTAAAATAAGCACGCCGCTTGCAAGAGCAGCAATCAATTCACCGTGTGTCTGCATGCCAGCAAGAAATGAAGAAGTCGATTGGTTCTCTTGTTTTTTTGCTAATGTTTGTTCCATAAAAAGCCTCCTATAATGTAGTAGTTGAGAAGAATAATCACAATCATTACCCCTAAAAAAGCACAAAAGCTGCCATCTCAGCGATAGCAGCACGTCTTACAATTGTTATAAAGTTTTTTTGAATATATTAGTAATAAAAGTATAACATGGAATAGCTACAGAAGGAATAGTGAAAATGGCGCTTATAACCTAAAAAGAGTATATGCGCTCACATGTCTAAGTGTTCTTCATATAGTCGGTATGCGGATGAATAAACATGCTCAATATCAGCATCCGTCATGTACATTAACGTCTCACGATCAAACCCCTTAATTGTTTCAATAAACATAATCATATTCTTGCGCTCTTGTCTGCTCATTGTTATTTCTCCTCTCAGTCTGTTTTAATACAGATTATTATTATTAATTGTATTATATAACAGTTTTCTGAATTTTGTGTAGCTTTTTTTTGAAATTAGGCTTATTTTTTTAAAATTGTTGATTTAGCCTAGAAATTGCAGACGCTGTATCTAGTTTTAAACGATTAAATACAAAAATAATGAAGCGAAGGAGCGTGCGACTCCTTAGTAATGAAAACAGTATTTCTGGAAATAGTAACAGTTGACAAATATTTTTATTGAATTTACAATCATGTATATGAGCATATGCTCATATAATGTCATATGTTGTGGAAGGGGAATCTTTAATGAAGAGAGAAGACCATCACTTTTTATCAGACAGAACAGTCGACGAAGCATCTCGCATGCTAAAAGCTATTTCTGATCCGACACGAATGAAAATTTTATATTTACTATTTCAAGAAGAATGTTCCGTTGGCCATATGACAGAAGTATTAAATATTTCACAATCTGCTGTATCCCACCAGCTAAGCTATTTGCGAAATTTACGATTAGTGAAATACAGAAGAGAAGGAAATACATACTTTTACACATATGCAGACGAACATGTTGTAGGTATTTTAAATCAAGTGATTCAGCATATTGAATGCGTGCATGAAGAATAGGGAGGAGATTGAATGAGTCACCACCATCATCACCATCACGGCCATGATCACCATGGTCATCAACACTTTGATATGCAGCGTGAAGGCAACCAAAAAGGGTTGCTTATTGCTTTATGTATTACAGCGGGTATCATGATTTTAGAATTCATTGGAGGACTTGTCACAAATAGCTTGGCTCTTCTATCAGACAGTGGTCATATGCTTTCGGATACAAGTTCATTAGCACTGAGTCTTGTAGCCATTTGGTTTGCAAACCGTGCAGCTTCATCTGAAAAAACGTACGGGTATTATCGCTTCGAAGTATTAGCTGCCTTGTTTAACGGAGTAACTCTCTTTGTTATCGCAGGTTTTATTATTTATGAAGCATATGAACGAGTATTAAATCCACAAACGGTTGCGAGTGGTACAATGATGATTATTGCAGCCATTGGTTTAGGTGCTAACCTGCTTAGTGCGTGGTCGCTGCTACGACAAGGGGACGTAAAGGATAACGTTAATTTGCGAAGTGCATACCTACACGTGTTAGGGGATGCTTTAGGCTCTGTTGGCGCTTTGGTTGCCGGGCTGCTCATGCTTTTGTTTAATTGGTATATTGCCGATCCTATTATTTCCGTTGTGGTTGCACTCCTAATTCTAAAAAGTGCGTGGGGAGTATTAACTCATAGCTTTCATATCCTAATGGAAGGTTCTCCTGCACACGTAGATATAAATAAAATCAAGGAACTACTTAAAGAAATTGATGGCGTAAAAGGTGTTCACGATATTCATGTATGGACGATTACATCGGGACTTCATTCTTTTAGCTGTCATTTACAAGTAAGTGACGACCAGGACTGCCAGGCTATTTTACAAAAAGCGCTGAACTTAGTGAACGAGCAGTGTGGCATTGAGCATTCGACGATTCAAGTTGAGAAGTCGGGACTGGAGCATGGTGAGCTGAAGGTATAGAGGAGAATAGAAAAGGAGGCTGTAATAAAGCAGCCTCCTTTTCTATTCACTTTGACAAAGTAGTCTCTTTATACGTCTGCACCGATGTACTAAATAAAAAGATACATAGGAAAATTAAAAACAATACAGAACTAATAATGACAAAAAAGCTTAATCCTTCAAACAATCCGATAAAGGTTCCACCTAGGTACGGTCCCGCTAAGCTTCCAACGCTAAAGGCAATTCCACATAGCAAGTTACCTGTTGGTAGCAGCGAGCTTGGCATGAGATCCGTCATATAGCTAATTCCTAAGCTAAACGTAGAGCCAAGAAGCATACCTCCGATAAACAAACAAGCTAACAGTGGAATCGTTGTTGCTTCTAGTAGCGTTGCCAGTAAAAACGCTCCAGAGCCTAAAAACAAAACCCAGTGAAGAACAAACTTTCGTCCATGTTTATCACTCAGCATACCAAGGGGAAGCTGAAATATAATGCCACCGACTGCAAAAGAAGTCAGCAGGAGTGAAATAAATTCTACGTTTAAGCCAATTCGTAATCCATAAATAGGAAAGATACCATTTAGCGAAGACTCTAGAAACCCATAGCCGAGTGGTGGTAAAAAAGCAATCCAGCCGTATTTGATGGCTTTGGAAAAGCGCTTCATTGTTGCAGTAAAAGACATTGTGCTTACTTCTTCGTCACCCGTTGGAATCTCATTTTTTAATAAAAATAAAAATACCCATGTGACTAAGCAAATGAAAGCTGAAAAAATAAATGGTAACGTTTCACTCACGTTAACTAAATTGGCCATTAAAGGACCGACTGCAAAGCCAATACCAAAAGAAAGGCCGTACAGTGAGATGTTGCGTCCGCGCTTATCTACAGGTGAAAAGGCTGTAATCCACGTTTGCGTTGCAAAGTGAAGAGCGTGATCCCCAATTCCAATCGCGAGACGAAGCAAGAACCAAAACGTAACGGATTTCCAAAGCGGAAACAAAAAGAGGGATAAAATGACTAAAGCTCCTCCCCACATAATGATAGGTTTGTAGCCATGCTTTCGTAAGAGTGGCTCCATAAATGGAGAGGCTAATAAAATACCAATGTACAGTCCAGCAGCGTTTAATCCGTTTAAAGTCGATGATACCCCATCTTTTTCAAAGATAATGGCAATGAGGGGTAGAAGCATACCTTGACTAAAGCCAGAAATTGCTACTAGACTAACCAAAATCCAAAATCGTGTTCGCAACGTTTTGTTCATATAAGTGACCTCGTTTTAAGATGTTTTTTCTCCACGTATAATCCTATAGAACCTATCTGAAAATGACAATAAGCGAACTTAATTATTTGAGTGTTATTCCATTTCGTGATATAACGAAGTAAAACCCTAGGAGGTATTTTAAAATGGAATTTAAAATGCAGGAAGTTGGTTTCTCAACAGATTTACCGTTTGGAAATTTGCAGGTGGCAGGAGATGATGAATACGGCTTTCGTCCTTTTCAATTAATGGTTTCATCCATTGCGGTTTGTAGCGGTGGCGTTCTTCGCAAAATATTAGAAAAGAAGCGCATTGCGGTTAAAGATATTCACATTTCAGCAGACGTGACGCGCAACGAAAAAGAAGCAAATCGCATTGAAAGCATCCATTTACACTACAAAATTAGCGGGGAAAACCTTCCGCACGATAAAATCGAAAAGTCAATTGAGCTTGCTAGAAAGAATTGCTCAATGCTTCAATCTGTTATTAACAGCATTGAGGTAACGGAATCATTTGAATTAGTCGCATAAGCTTGCCCCTCTCAGATTGAATTTGAGAGGGGTTTTTTTTGTTTCCGTAATTATTCTTGTGCTGTTTCATGTAAAATAAAGGTTCAATTTTGACTAAAATCCATCTATAATAAAAAAGATGTTTGGAATATATTTCTATATATTGTGAGGTAACACGTTTGGAAACCTAGGACTGGGACCTAAAAAGAAGAGGAGTTTGATATCATTTGGTTAAATTAAAAGATTTTACGATTGATTTTGACTGTACGAAAGGGATACCTTTTTTCCAAGTTCATCAGAACAATAGAATTCGGTTTGATCTTTATGAAATATCGCTGGCTGATTTTAAAAGCATCATTAACGAAGTCTTTCAGGAGAGAAAAGACATCAATGCTATTTTTATTTCGCAATATATTTTCAATGGAAAGCGCCAATCAGCTAAGTCCAAAGTTGGTCGAATTCTGCAGCTGAATAATTGGCAAGAACACGTAGTAGCGGAAGATGAAAATAATGCAGTTGTCTATGCTTCTATCAAAAAACTAAGTTCTATCGATGTTTATAATTATTGTTTAAGTATCAGAAAAGGAAGAAGACCAGCGTATATCTCATTTTATTCGAATGACTATTTGTTATATGTAAGTACCGATGTTATTGATGTTATTTCCAATGATACTACTAACGTCGCTAAGTTAAAAGATGACTATAAAGGCTTGTATGATACGTATCATGAACATCAATAAGATACGCACCAACTTATATATAATAGGTATATAGAACTAATAAAAGATTGAAAGAAAAGGAAAAGACAAGTAAGATAGATTTGATTGCTAAAGGTTTCTTGAGATACTGATAGGACTATCGGTTGGTTTTAGGGCTTTGATTCGAAATACCAACTTTATCAATGTATAATTCAGTATGAATGAGATAATCGATGTATAGATAAGGGAGGATTTACCATGGGATTACTTATAATTATTTTATTAGGCATAGCTATTTTATTGCTTATTTTATCTTTCAGAAAGACAAAACAATCACAAACTCATACAGACCAGCAGTTAGAACAGCTGACGTTAACAATTGGACAAGAAATGAATGAATTGAATGATCGCATCCGCACTCTTGAAATCGATGCGGCGATTACAGCAGAAAAATCAGGCGTATTAGGTCTAGAATCACCTGAACGCAAAGACCTTCGCAACATGATTGATATGCATAAGCGCGGCTATTCATTTGAAAGCATTGCAGGACGAATGAAAGGCTATACGCAACAAGAAGTGGAACAAATGCTGGCTCCTTACACGAAGAAGAAAGATGAAGGGAGCATGATGGCATAATGACACCGAATACGCTACGCAGCTTTGCTATGGGTTTACTCGTTGCAGCAACCGCAACGGGCATTGTGTACTTGCTTGAGCCATCTTCAACCTCAACTTCTAAAGAGCTATCACAAGAAGAGATGCAAACGCAGTTAGAAGACAAAGGTTTTATAGTTCAAACCCAAGACGAACTGGACAAGCAGTTAGCTGATGCGAAAGCAGAAGCAGCACAGGAAGCTCAAAAAGAACCGAAAGAAGAAAAAGAAGAGCAACCAAAAGAAGAAGAGCCGGTTTATCGCACAATTATCAACGTGTCATCTGGTATGACGGCAGTTGATGTTGGTGAGATTCTTGAAAAAGCTAAAATCGTAAAAAGCGGCTTTGAGTTCTACAAAAAGGTAGAAGGTCAAGGTGTGGAAAACAAACTTCGTCCAGGCACGTTTGAAGTTGATAGCAGCATGACGGAAGATGAAATGATTGCTGTGATTTTTAAAGGGTGAAAATTATAATAGATACGAGAAAAGGTGATTACCAATTGGTAAATCACCTTTTCTCGTATCTGAAATAATAATACATAACTAACTCTACTATACTATACTTACTTTAATAACACCCCACAAGCTGTTATAGCGCCGCCTATTCCCAGTACTTCTAACAAAGCATCTTTTAAATCTTTTGGAAAGTTATTTGCTACAATGTTTACAGCTCTTTTCGCAGCATTTGTTTTTGAGTAGCCTAAGTTGAGCTGATGTTTGTAAGAATTAATAAGTTTCGTAAAAAGCTTTTCTAAGCCCCCAGCCACTTTTGCAGCTTTTTTTAACTTTAAAAGTTCAGCCCACCCCGCAGCTTTAACTACATTATTAGAGGTGTTATCTTGTGGACTGTCGGTTTGTGTTATATACATATTTTCTGAATCAGAAGAAAATTTGATATTGGATAGTTCCTTACCTTTATTTTTATTTAACCAGTTAGCTGAAGCTTCAATACCCCGATCTGATACTGATTCAGGTAATCTATCAATCAAGTCTAGTATAGTTCCATCTATAGATGTGAGGCTCTCTAACTGTTCTGGACTAATCTCTTCCTGATTTTCTGCATAGGAAAACGAAGGTCCTAAAAAAGAAAATAGGAAAACTAGTGAAATAGTAATTAAAAATAGTTTTTTAGACTTTTCCATTTTACTTCCTTCTATTTTATGAGAATATAATGTTGTAGATAATAACCCAAAATATACCTCAACATAAATTAGGAGGTTTTTGGTAGAAATGAACATATTTTATAAGATTTTTTATTTAATTCCCCCTTTAGTAATATTATGGATTAATAATTTTTATGAGAGAATCAGCTTAGCACAACTTGTTATTTTGTTTTTTATTATTCTTTTACAGTTAGTTATACATTTAAAATTAGCAGTCAGTAGTAAAAAAAATCATTATATTAATACCACAAGAGCAATGGTAACTATATCAATTGTAGCTTTAATTATTCGCGATGAGTATCTGTCTGTTCTTGTTCTCAATCTAATCATTATTACTACAATTCTTTTAGCTCTTTTAACAATTTTTACGCTAAAAGAGGAGTAGATTGATTTACGCATTTAGTTGATTAATCCATTAACTACTATTAGCAATAGAGAAAAGAGTGGAAGAATACATGTTTTTCTGCTCTTTTTTATGTTTGCTAAAGACTACTTTTAGCAATAAATTATCTAGTAATGATATACTTTCAATTATACTTACGCATTACATATACTAATGAAACAGAGGGGAAGCAGATGAACATTACACAATGCTTGTTTGGAGAACTACACGGTCAAGAAGTGATGGCATACACGATGACTAACGATAACAATATGTCCGTAACGTGTATTAGCTTGGGAGGCATCATTACTAAAATTCAGGTGCCAGATCAAGCTGGAAAGGTTGAAAACGTGGTACTAGGCTATGATTCAGTAGAAGGCTACCTTCATAACACGGCTTACTTTGGGGCAGTTGTCGGACGGGTAGCAGGAAGAATCCATCCAGCTAAAGTGGAAATTGCGAATAAGACGTATGAGCTTTCAAAAAATGAAAGGGAGAAGCATCTTCATGGTGGAGACAAAGCGTTTAGCCACGTCATTTGGAATGCTGAAGTGAAAGAAAATCAGGATGAGGTAAGCGTTACGTTTACATATGATAGCCCAGACGGTGAAAATGGGTATCCAGGTAATTTAAAAGTCAGTGTAATGTATACGCTTACGAACGAGAATGAGCTCAAATTATCATATCAGGGGATTTCAGATCAAGATACGCTGCTGAATATGACGAACCATACGTACTTTAACTTAAGTGGAAACGTCAAAAGAGACGTTTTAGAGCATGAATTAACAATGAAGAGTGATGCTTTTTTAGAGCTTAACGATATCATGCTTCCTACGGGTGAAAAAGTAAACGTAACGGATACTGCGTTTGATCTTAGAAAAGGGAAGAAGGTTCGAGCAGGCGTAGAATCTCAGCATCCTCAAAATGTGAAGGTTGGCAATGGCTACGATCATCCGTTTTTACTGAGCGAGAATCAAAACGAAGAAATAACGGTGGTTGATTATGATAGCGGGCGCAAGCTTATTGTAGAAACAGACCAGCCGTGCGTCGTGTTATATACGGCGAATATGCTTGAAAATACAGGCATGATTCGCGATGTGAAAAGTCATGAATACCTCGGTTTATGCTTAGAGACGCAGAATTTACCAAATGCTATTCATCATGCAGAATTTCCGTCTATTGTATTAGAAAAAAACAAAGTTTACTCTGCAAATACGATGTATCGATTTGCGACGGTTGAGAGTTAACTATTAAAAAGCTCTGCGGAATTTTTAGTGGGAGTTTTTTCTTAAAAGAAATAATGTTATATGAAGGAGAGGTGTTTTTATCATCAAGCAGACATAAATATCATGAGGAATATTAAAAAGAAAGAATACCAATCTACTGAAAATGTTGATAAATTAAAGGTTTATAAGAAACTGGGCAAGCGATAAAGTAAAAAAACCCTTGATACACAAGGGTTTTTTAGATGAGTTGAGGAGAGCATGATTATGTAAGCAAAGTTTATATATGTTATCTTTGTTTAAATTCTTTATAGATCTTTATAATGCTGCTTGTACCAATTATTATACCAAGTATTATATAAAGCAATCCTCTATCTAGCTCTTTATAATTAATTAAAGTTGAAGTAACAAGACCTAATGAAAATAAAATAATAATAATATTGAAATAAATACTAAATTTCTTATAACTTGTCGATTGGTTCATGTTTAATCTCCTTTTTTAAAATAAATATTTATCACCATAACATATAGTTAAATATTAACTTTGTAACTCATTTTTAATTATAGAAAGAAGCATGGACAATTGTCCATGCTTCTTTCTATAATTAAAAATTAATCGTGATTTATCCTCTTTCTAAAGGAAGAATCCACCATGCGATTGATTTAGCTACGCGCCACATGCATTTGCACCACCTAAATAAATATGTAAAAGTTTCTTTTTTAATATTACTTTACATTTTACGGATTTTAGATTAAAATGACATATATATATTTCTTATGTAAATTATATATGTCCACTTGATCAAAGGGAATAAGTTGCATTATTTCCTTTGGTAATTATTTTCCAAAAAGTCTTCCGATTCCATATGCTCCAGCTCCAGTAGCTGCACCGCCACCAATTACCTTTAAACCAGCTTTTAAAAGCGCTCCCATTTATATCACCTCTATTTTTCTATATATATTTAACTCATTAACCAAAAATCTTTTTTAATGCACCGTATGTAGCGCCACCAGCTGCTCCACCAAGAAACGCTTTTCCAACCATTTTAAGCATTGACATTTCCACCTTTCTTATTATTATGTAACAATTATTTTTTTATTATCTGAAAATTCTTTCTCCTGCTTCCCAACCTAGAAGACCAGCTGTACCTCTTAAAGCTGCTTTACCAATAGCTTTCCACATATTATATACCTCCCTTTCAATATAATAGGGTCTTTGTAATCATATAAATAACATTTTTTGTTTTTAACTTGGAAAAAATGTATCTATATGGTAATATTGACCTTGTTTAGAAGATTAATATATTTTTTGAATTAAGTCAATAATTTAATTTTAATTTAAAGATTAACAAAAAGTTTAAATTATCCGAAAATAAAAATAGAGGTTGAAAACGTATGGATTTGAAGAATGGAACTTTAAGAGATCTTTGGAAAGAAACTAATCCACCTAAGTTCATGCTTTATTTAGGTGTATTTTTAAGTGTAGTTAATACCGCAACATCTTTAATAATACCTTTGGTACTAAAATCACAGTTAGATGCTATAGTTAATGGTTTTTCTTACGAACTGTTGTTAAAAATGATCATACTATTTATTCTAGAATTGTTGTCTATGTCATTATCAATATATTTTCTTGGAATTGTTGGACAACGTGTAGTTTTGAATATTAGAAAGAGAATATGGGATAAGTTATTAAAATTAGAGGTTGATTTTTACAATAAAAATCAATCGGGAGAAGTTGTAAGTAGGGTAACTAATGATACAACTGTTACGATGAATTTATTATCTACTGAAATGGCTGATTTGTTTTCTGGAATGTTATCTATCGTAGGTGCTGTAATTATCTTGTTCTTTTTAGATGTACCTATGACTTTGGTTTTATTATCAGTTATACCAGTAGTACTTCTGGTTATTCTTCCAATTAGTGCAGTAATAGAAAGAGTATCTTATGAAAGACAAGAATATATGTCAAAATTCACAGGTTACTTATCTAAGATACTTAGTGAAATCAGATTAGTTAAATCATATAGCGCTGAAGGTTTGGAATATAAATCTGGTGAGGAATATATGTTATCTCTTTATAAGAATGGAGTTCGTGCTACTAAAATAGAGGCGATTTTAATACCATTATTAAGTATTGTTATTACTTCGACAATTCTGTTAGTTACTGTATATGGTGCTTACAGAGTTCAGTCAGGTTATATTTCTTCTGGAGAATTATTGGCATTTATCCTTTATCTTTTTCAAATAGTTGCTCCAGTTACCACTATTGGTAGATTTATTACAAATCTAAAGTCAGCTACAGGTGCAACAAAACGAATATTTGATATTTTAAAAGAAAAGGAAGAACGAGATTTACAAAGTAATAGCGAACCATCATTTGGTGATTTAACTTTACATAATGTTAGTTTTAAATATGATAATAAACCAATTCTAAAGAATATATCTTTTACTATTAAACCTAATACTTTAACTGCAATAGTCGGTTCCAGTGGATCCGGTAAATCAACTTTATTTTTCTTATTAGAACGTTTTTATCACCCACATGAAGGCGAAATTTATTTAAATGGAAAATCTCATATGGATATTAATATAGATAAATGGAGAAAAATGTTTAGTTATGTATCTCAAGATTCTCCTTTGATGGCGGGTACAATAAAAGAAAATATTTTATATGGGACAATTGGTGATATATCCCAAGATGAAATTACTAAAGCCTGCATTTTAGCAAATTGCCATTCTTTTATTAAAGAACTTCCTGAAGGTTATGATACGAAGTTAGGTGAACGAGGAGTTAATCTTTCTGGGGGACAAAGACAAAGAATAGCTATAGCTAGAGCGTTTTTAAGGAATACACCATTCTTGTTATTAGATGAGGCAACTGCAAACCTTGATTCACAATCTGAAAGTGTAATTACTAGAGCAATTGAAAAATTAATGTATAATCGTACTACTATCGTTATTGCTCATCGTATTTCTACTGTTAAAAATGCTAATCAAATTATTGTTATTAATGATGGAAATATATCTGGAATTGGTACTCATCAAGAACTAGTGTGTGATAATGATTTATACCAAAGCCTTGTATATAAACAATCTACTGCATCTTAGACAAAGAGGTGATTGAAATGAAAAAAGTAATTCTTGCTATTTATAATGGTAAACGTTTGTTTTTTTTACAATTTAAAGAAAAAATGTTGAAAAAATCCTCATCTTGTTGTAACATATAAATTACATAAGTAATTTATATGTTACTAACATGGAGGATATTTTTATGTCTTTAAATAGAATTAAATTAGCTAGAATGGAAAAAAATCTAACTCAAAAAGACCTTGCCGATAAAGTTAATGTTACAAGGCAAACAATCGGTCTAATTGAAGCTGGAAAATATAATCCATCTTTAAAGTTATGTTTAGATTTAGCTAGGAATTTGGATAAAACATTAGATGAACTATTTTGGGAGGAAATGTAAAATGAGCTTAAGGAAATTATTTAGCATTGCTGAATACGATGATGAAAGAATAAAGGTATTGGAACAGAAATCGTATTCTGAAGCAGGCATTTTAATAGCTTTGTTAGCATTTATTGATTTAGTTGTTAGAGGAATTTTTATGGACCGTCCTTTGTCCGAATGGGTATTGAGTCTGATTCTTGTTGTTACATACATTATTTATGTTTTTATACGTCAATCTTTTATGAAGATTACTAAAGATCATTTGTTAGAAAAAGAAGAAAAAAGAAAAAATAATATTGAAGAATATTCTTTCTTAGTGACTTTTTTCTTCTATGTATTATGGAAAAAGGTTGTCCAGGATACATCTTTAATTCCTTCGGGTGTATATGATTGGACTTTAAGTATACTGGTATTTATTGTGCTGGCTGCAATTATGTATGGTTTAAGTATAATCATTAGTAAAGCTTTTCAAAAAAATACTTAATCATTTTTGTTTAATATTTAAAAATATTAAACTCGATTTCTTTAGAATTCTATATTAAAGAAATCGAGTTTTTTTGGTTGAATAAAACACAACATAAATTTTAATAGTATATGGATTCACTAGCGTCGCATTAAAATAATTCAAAGCCCTTTATAAATCTGAATTTTCTGCAATATTATTCATGCACAAAAAAATCCTTTATAATGGTTGGGTGGTAGTAAACCATCCAAATCCAAAATAAAGGACATACACATGGATAAGTTTACACGAAAAACATCATTTGAACAATGGCTTTCACCGATTTCCTCCACAAAACTAGAGGAACTTGTGGAAGCCTATCAATTAAATTACTATACAAAGAAGCTGTACATTGCTTCATTCTTGAAATTACTCGTATTCGCACAACTCAACGAAACCGAAAGTCTACGTGCGGTTAGTGATACGTTATTCTCGGATGACCTACAAAAAGCAACCGAACTAGAATCAATTAGCTTTTCGCAACTGGGACGCCGGCTAAATCAAGTGCCGACAGAGGTGTTCCAGCAGGTGTTTCTAGATTTAGTCGCGCAAATTCATAAGAAAACGCATTTTGAAAAGCGACGGAAAATGACAACACCACTGAAAATCATCGACTCAAGTACGTTACCATTGAACCTGAACAATCATAAATGGGCTGAATTCCGCAAAACAAAATCAGGCATTAAGCTCCATTTACGTCTTGTTTACTTAGAAAAGGGCTGTTCATACCCGGATAAAGCGGTGTTAACGAATGCGATTGAACATGATCGAGGTCAGCTAGAAGTACTTGTTGACGACAAAGAGTGCATGTATGTTTTTGACCGTGGTTACTTGGATTACAAGCAATTTGACCGTATGACAGACGACGGGTATTTCTTTGTCTCACGCTTACGAAAAAACGCCGTTACACATCAAATCGAGAAATTTCACCTTCCAAAAAATTCAACTGTTTTATCAGATGAAATGATTTCTTTGGGCACAGCACAAAGTCGGGCTGGTAATGAGTTTCGACTACTGAAAGTGATGGATTCAAAAGGGAATGAGCTGCACCTCATCACGAATCGTTTCGACTTAAATGCGGATGAACTCGCTGAACTGTACAAATCACACTGGGCAATCGAGCTGTTTTTCAAGTGGATGAAACAACACTTGAACATCAAAAAGTTCTACGGACAAAGCGAACAAGCTGTCCATAATCAAGTGTACATCGCGATGATTGTCTACTGTTTAAACGTACTGGCTCAGTTGGGTACAAACAGTTCACGGACGTACTTACAAATTAGTCGGTTGTTAAAAGCAGCACCGTGGAAATCCGCACACATTTGGATTCGAAAAATAGCAGGAAGAGCTGTCCCGTAAAGGTTTAACCGTCTCTGTCGCCCTCGCCAAAGGTTATAGTAAAAAATGGATGATTACTACCTCTGTTCACGTGTCTTCATTTTTCTTCTCAAACGGAAAAATAATAAAACGGAAAATTCAGTCAATATTTATGCGACGTTAGTGATATGGATTATATTCTTGCTTGACTAACTATAGTTCGTTATTGGAAGTTCCTTTTTTAAAATTAGTTAGCAATAGAGCGCACACTAGTACTGCTGCAACATATAACAGCACAAAAACAAGGCTATATGATAAGTAACGTAATGCTATTCATTTACTAATAGAAAATAGTTATTTTATACTACTTGATAGAAAAATTGAAGCATTTTGGTTCATGAAAATACACTCACCGTAATGAAAAGTGTGAATTGTCGTTGATGAAAATCCAACGTCCAGCTACATCTATTATTTGTGGAATAGAAGCGATGCATATGATAAAAAAAGGGCAACTTATTTCACGAGACAAGTCTGCCCAAAATCAAGTGGAGTTCATCCATGAACTATTTGGAATTGCTACTTAAGACTAGATTCTACTAGGGAGATTTTCACCTCTTTATATCTTTCTTCAGTATTTGCACCAGAACCACTAAGAATGTAACAGATAATAATAAATCCTTATTGGAGGAATTAAGACAAATTGAAGCTGGAACATGGAAAAAGGTTTATAAGGACGGATATGATAAAGATGGTAAGAAGATTTCCATTCATTACTTCCAAAGTAAATCAGGTTTAGTATATGATGTTAAAGTCAAAAGTGGTTGGAGTGTTAAATAAGAATATGAATCAATTATCTTTGAATGCTACAAGTAAAGAAGAGTTAGAAAAAATATTACTTTTAAATGTTATAGGTTTAATTGAAGGGCTAGACGGAAATTTTATAACAATAGAAGAAGCTGAAAAATTTTTATTTAGTCCTTACGTAATGACATTAGTAGATTCTATGGGAGTTTTGAAAGAATTATTAGAAGTTATACACCTGGGAACGGAATTAGAGGATGTAGAAAGTTTGATACCTGAGAAATTATCTGAAAGTTTAATAGAAATAAAAGAAAAAAGTATCAATTTATTAAAAAAGAGAAAAGAATATAAATTGCAAGATAAAGTAATAAGAAAATATTAAATTAATACTAGTGAGTTCTTAAACGTTTATACAGGCGTTTTAAGAGCTCCTTTTTAATAAGTAGTCAATTTTAAAATTAATTAGAAGTTAATTTTGAGCTTCTTTCAACGATAAGTTAACTATTAAAAAGCTCTGCGGGATAATGCTTCACCGCAGAGCTTATTTTTGTTGTTTTTATTGCTGAACGTAAACAGATACGGATCCACCGTTTACTTGGAAATTCCCCCATCCATCTGTATTAATCGTAATCTTATCTGTTCGATTACCTGTAATGTCGTACCAAACCTCACCAGCGTTTTGTTTTCCAACATACATCCATTTTGATCCGCCAGCTCCATCTGTAACAAGCGTTGCAAGACCAGATTTTTCTTTTGTGCTGTCTCCTTCTCGCGTCCAGCCAATTACGTCCCAGTGGTCCATATAATTGTGCTGCGTACCGTATGCGTAATCTTTACGAGCTTTTAATAGAGGCTCTATCTTTGTTTTTAAAGCTGGGATCTCATATGAACTGTTTCCTTTTGTACCGTACATGTCACCGTAAAATATGCTTGGGTAACCTTCTGCTCTTGTTAGGATAAACGCATAGGCTAGCGGTTTAAACCAAGGCTGTACAACGGATTCTAGGGACTGACCTGGCTGTGAA
This sequence comes from Bacillus sp. VT 712, assembly GCF_001614195.1. Taxonomy (NCBI): domain Bacteria; kingdom Bacillati; phylum Bacillota; class Bacilli; order Caryophanales; family Bacillaceae; genus Bacillus; species Bacillus sp. VT 712. The sequence goes on from NZ_LWBK01000035.1 coordinate 117,972, forward strand.
TCGTGATTTTCAACTAACGTTACGGCCTTTGTTGGGTGTGCAGCAACAACCGTTCCGTTTAATAAATTTCTCATATCGTAATTTCCACCAGACTGAGAAGCATAATGGAAATTGTAGTGAAGAGGTGCATCAAAGACAGAATGGTTATAGTTTACCTTTGCTAGGTAGTTATTAATGGCATTCACATCGTTTTGCCAGTACTCTGCCACTGTAAACATTTCTTTTCCGGTTTTCGTACGAACATGGTTGACCCAATCCCCTAAGTAGGAATGCTTAATATGTTTCACTGCGTCTAAGCGAAAGCCGTCTAAGCCGACTTCGTTTGCGTACCATACGCCCCAGTTCTTCATTTCGTTCCCAACATCGGGGTGATCAAAATCAAGGTCAGCATACATTAAATAATCATAGTTGCCGTTTTCACTTGATACTTCCCAGTCCCACGCTTTTCCTGTTCCACGGAATTTAAAAATGCGGCTGGCGTTTCGTGATTGATCCCAGTCCGTTCCATCAAAATGATACCACTGCCATTTAAATGGACTGTGCGTAGTCCCGCGACCTGGAAAGTTAAAGCCAGTCCACGCTTGGATGGTATATTCATCTGAAGTTTCTTGATTTCGGTTAGAAGGGTTTACTTCAACTGCTGTTACGTTTTCAGTATAGTCAGCGCCACCTTTATGATTCATAACGACATCTCCATATACTTGAATGCCGTTTGATTTGAGAGTACTAACCGCTGATTTTAATTCTGCTTTTGTTCCGTACTTTGTTCGAATCGTTCCTTTTTGATTGAATTCCCCTAAATCATAGAGATCATAAGCGCCATATCCAACATCATTTTGGCTTGTACCTTTATAAGCAGGAGGTGTCCAAACAGCCGAAACACCTATGCTTTTTAAGTATGCCGCATCATTGCGCAATCGGTTCCAGTGTTGGCCATCATTGGGCACGTACCATTCAAAGTATTGCATCATCGTTCCGTTTTGCGCTGCTGCTTCCGCTTTATGATTCGGTGCAACCGTTGGCACAAAAATCAATAAAGCAAGAAGTAAACTAAACCATGTTCTTGAACTTTTTGTTCTCACATTTCCATCCCCTTCACTTTTTTTGTAAACGTTACCAAAAGAGGGTTTAGAGATGAACAACAAAAAATCCTTCTTTTTTTCAAAAAAAAAGAAAGAAAGTTATCTAGTTTTTTAAAAAAATAAAAATTCATCAGCTTTATTGACTATATAAAGCTAAAAGCATAAAAAAGCTCAAACAAGAAATTTCTTGTTTGAGCTTTTTAAAGGATTATAACTCTTCAGGTTCGCTACCTGCTTTTTCGAAGTAGCGAATATTTTCAGGTGTTAGCTGAAGGAGCACGTAGTTTGGGTCGTCTGGGCTGTTAATCCATTCTTTTAAATGGTCGTTCCAAAACGTTTCTTTTAGTTCTTTGTTGTCTTCAATTAGAGCTTTTGCTTCGATTTCAACATACGGATCATTCCAGCCTTGGCCGTCATAGCCGAGGAGAATATGAACGTATGGATTAGATTGAATGTCGTCAACCTTGTGCGTGTTTTTGTTTGTTGCTGTGTAAAGTACAAGGTCGTCGTGAGAAAACATCATAAAGCGAGAATAGGGTTTGTTATTTTGGATTGTGGCAAGCGTGCCAACCTTATAGTTATCTAAAATAGATAGTACTTTTTGTTTTACATCTGACATATGCTCAATTCCTTTCTTCATCTTTCTTACTTTTGCTAGTTTGGCCTTTTTTTAAACATTTTCTTAAAGAAGAATTTATTTTGTTCACAAAAAAGTTTAACTTTAAAAAATAAAGAGGTAACAGTGATAATGAATAAACAAGCGTTAGAAAGACGAAGCTTGTAGAGTGAATGGATTTAACTTAGAGAAGTAGGTGCATATGAATGAATCGAGTGTTTTTTATAATGGTGCTCATTGGTGTTCCGCTATCGGTGATTGGTAATCTTCTGCACTGGTCGCAGGTTCTCATGTTTGCAGTGTTTTGCTTGACCATTATAGCTTTGGCAGCATATATGGGGCGCGCTACGGAAAGTCTGGCTGTGGTCGCAGGACCGCGAATCGGAGGATTGTTAAACGCAACGTTTGGTAATGCCGTTGAACTTATCATTTCTATTTTCGCATTAAAAGCTGGATTGATCGGCGTTGTATTAGCTTCATTAACGGGTTCTGTTTTGGGAAATCTGCTTCTTGTTGGGGGCTTATCTTTCTTTATTGGAGGATTAAAGTTTAAGCGTCAGGAATTTAACGTATACGATGCGCGTCATAACTCTGGATTGTTAATTTTTGCAGTGATTGTAGCTTTTGTTATTCCAGAAGTATTCTCTCAAGGAATGAATAATCAAAAGACGATGGTACTAAGCGTTGGCGTATCAATCACGTTAATTCTTCTTTACTTAGCCGCACTATTATTTAAACTAGTAACGCACCGCGGTGTATATCAGCATAAAAGCGAGCAAACGGAAGAACACGAAGAGCCAGAATGGTCAAAAGGTAGAGCAATCCTTGTCCTGCTGCTTGCGACCGTCGCTGTTGCTTACGTGGCAGAGAGCTTAGTACATACAATTGAAACGGTTGCGCTTCGCTTCGGCTGGAGTGAGCTGTTTATCGGGGTTATTATCGTGGCCATCGTTGGAAACGCAGCCGAGCACGCATCTGCAATTATTATGGCTGTGAAAAATAAGATGGGTGTGGCCGTTGAGATTGCGATTGGCTCTACGCTTCAGGTAGCTATGTTTGTAGCCCCTGTATTGGTGTTAATCTCTTTGCTTTTTGAGGAGCAAATGCCACTTGTCTTTACGTGGCCAGAGCTTATTGCCATGGTAACAGCAGTCTTTGTCACTGTGGCCATCTCAAATGACGGAGATACAAACTGGTTTGAAGGTGCCGTTTTATTAGGTGCATACATCATTATGGGAATTGGGTTTTATTTAATCTAAGAAAAAGTCGAGCTGGAGGAGTGTTCGGCTTTTTTTGGTTATAATTCCCTTTGGCTAAAACAGGATAAAGAGCTATTCCTTTGAAAAAACTATGCATACATCTATTTATGAGGTTGAAAGGAGCTCTTATATGCTACGTCAATTAACTATCGTAACGTTCGCTATTTTCTTGTCATTTTCAGGTTTGCATACAACAGAAGCGAAAAACAAGGAGACGAAAACGCCAAGCACAACTGTGCAAATTCCTAGTTCTACGCTTCATATTGCAAAGGAGAATACAAATCCAAATACGAGTCAAGATACGCCTTATTTACAGCCAAGTGAACTGTCTCAAGAATTGCTTGAAACGTCCAATGTGCCAATTCAAAATCCGGACTTAATTCGTATTTTAAATGAAACATCCATTTCAAAGACACCTTGGGCAATTGGTTTTCGAGCAACGATTTATCTCGGTCAATGGCCGCTTAACTATGAATCCGAAGCAACAAGCGTGAACTGGCAGTATCAAAAGGTAAACACAAATCATTATGATAATCGTTCAGGGAAGTCCCAGCAGCAAATGCACTATAACCAAGAATCCCAAAGCATTGTAAAAGGTGGCTTAACGTCTCGTATTAACGAAGCGGACCACGTAAAGCAAATGATGCTTTTAACAGCTTCAAAGAAAACAAATCTAACGTTATCATTCCAAACGATTATCGGTGCAGGTACGAAAAAAGATCAAGTATATAATATCGCACCCAAAAAGGTTGGATACCTCTACGCATATACACCAGCCGTTCATGAAAAAGGAAAAGTAACGTATGGTGAAGTCTATTTGACCATGAAAGGCAGCAAGCGCATGATTGTTGTAAAAAACGTAACGTCACAAGGTATTGGTGCGTGGATTCCAGTCCAAGATTACGTATCCTTAAGCTTTGGTTCATACGACCAGCCACGTTAATCAAAAGAAAACCTCTCCAGCTTATTGGAGAGGTTTTTCTTACTTCATAATCAACGCTTTGCGTGTTGAAAAGTCCGTGTCTTTATAGTAGCTGTTTTTCACCAGAATGTTTGGTCCAAGACAGGAAACAGCTGAGCAGTGACAGCTAAGTTCTTTTGAAATCGATGACTGCTGCCATGTGTCAAACGCATCCTGCAGCTTTGTATCTTGAATGTTGCCAAGCGGAGGCGTATCGCCAAAGTCCGTAACGATAATATCGCCATCAAAAATGTTCACGTTTAAGCGAGAACGGCCGTCTGGATCGTTGCGAACCGTTACGTTTTTGCTGCTGTATAAACGCTTTAACAACGCTTGATCTTCTTCGTTATCGTTACACGCATAGAACGGCAGCGTACCAAAAAGCATCCAAACGTTTTCATCACGGATATCAAGCAGGTGATGAATGGCGTTGCGCATGTCTTGTAATGACAGTGTTTCAAGCGCGCTTGCGAAGTCGCTTGGGTACATTGGATGCACTTCGTGACGCTGACAAAGCATTTCATCAACGATTTGACGATGGATCTTTTCCATATGAGGAAGCGTACGTTTGTTGAGCATTGTTTCAGCTGATACCGTTACGCCAGCCTTTACCAGCGCACGACTATTTTCAATCATGCGATCAAAATATTTAGCGCGCTGCTCGTATGTTGGTTTTCGGTCCATCATAGCAAACCCTGCTTCAACAAAGTCATCCATTGTTCCCCAGTTGTGTGAGATATGTAAAACATCAAGGTATGGAATAATAAGCTCATAGCGCGCTAAATCAAGCGTTAAATTTGAATTAATCTGTGTACGAATGCCGCGTTCATGCGCATACTTTAAAAGAGGCACTACGTAGTTTTTGACAGATTTCAAAGACATCATCGGTTCGCCGCCTGTGATACTTAGAGCGCGAAGAGTTGGTACTTCATCCAAGCGTTTTAAAATCAAATCAAGAGGTAAAGCATTCGGGTCTTTTGGCTGAAGCGTGTAGCCAACCGCACAGTGCTCACAGCGCATGTTACACAGCGTTGTTGTTGTGAACTCAACGTTTGTTAAGGTTGGTTTTCCGTAATCTTTTATATCTAAATAAGCTTCCCACGGGTCATAAGACGGCGTGATCTTTTGTAAAGTGGTCATCACAAAAACTCCTTTTTTTCATTCAACGTGTTACCTAGCTTAAAAAGGACACTAGTGACTATTATGAAATCCAATGCTTTTAGTTGTCAAATGCAAAAGCATTCGTTACGATAAAAGAAATTATTTCTTTTATTAAAGTAGAAAAGCGCATTTAAATTTATCATGAGAAGGTGTAGACAAGGATGGGAAATGCAGTACATGATTCAGAATCACAAGTTCGCTATCTAAAAGAACGTTTAAATATGTTTATGCAGGTGCTTGACTCAATTGAACCTGAAACAACGGAGCTTGAAGATATCGATCGGTTAATCACAATGATTGATGACCTTGAATTAAAGTGTGAGCAGTTTAAAAAGAGCGACGATAATAAATAAGATAAGCGAAAGGGCTAAAGAGTCCTTTCGTTTTTTTTATGGATTGAAAATCTTTATGTTTCGTTATCAATTCGATATGCTAAAAAGTGGGAGGGATGAATCATGGAAATAAAGTGGTTAGACTGGGCAAAAGAGCTTCAAGCGATTGCACAGGCAGGATTAACTTATTCAAAAGACATGTACGATATTGAGCGTTTTGAAATGATTCGAGATCTCAGTATAGAAATGATGGCTAAACAAACGGGGACACCTCAGAAAGTAGTAAAAGAATTATTTGCGAATGAAACGGGGTACGCCACGCCCAAAGTGGATGTACGAGCGGTCATTTTTAAAGGCAATAAGATTCTTATGGTAAAAGAGAAGCTAGATGGCCACTGGGCACTTCCTGGCGGCTGGGCTGATATTGGTCTAACGGCTAAAGAAGTGGCTGTAAAAGAAGTGAGAGAAGAAGCAGGATATAACGTTCAGCCCATCAAGTTACTTGCTGTTTTAGATAAAAAATGTCATCCTCATCCACCGTCACCTTATCACGTTTATAAGCTATTTATTCAATGTGAAATTACTGGGGGAAGTGGCGAGTCAGGAATGGAAACGAGTGATGTTGGCTTTTTTGCTGAGGACGAGCTACCCCCATTATCCGTAGAACGTAATACAGAAAGCCAAATTAAGCAGATGTTTGACTGTGTTAAAGAAGCGAATGTACCTACATATTTTGATTAATGGTCAGGGGGGAGAAACGTATGTTTAACCAATATCCAATTGGAGTATTAACGATTCAACATCCTGATAACGGTACAATGACCATTGCAGAAGTAATTAGAACCTATGCATGGCACGGAAATCATCATATTGCACACATTACAACGCTAAGAAAACAGAAGAACTGGTAGCCAGCTAATCCCAAGGAAAACCTTTCAGATTATAAGACAAGAGAGTATAATAAAAGTGAAATGAAGAACGGAAACGGCCGGCTCTTCTGAAAATAAAAAACGCTTACATTTATTTAGGGGACACGGGAGGAGATCTACAATGATTGAAGCTTTAAAAAAGAGTATGTACGATCTAATTGTTGAAACATCCACGAAACTACCGAAGGATGTGCGACGTGCTATTGCAGCGGCAAAAGCAAAAGAAAATGCGGGCACGCGTGCAGCGATGTCACTTGCAACAATCACAAACAACATTAAAATGGCGGATGAAAACATCTCACCAATCTGTCAGGATACGGGGATGCCGACATTTAAAATTAAAACTCCAGTTGGTGTGAACCAAATTGAAATCAAAAAAGCGATTTATTGGGCAATTGAAGAAGCAACAAAAGATGGAAAGCTTCGTCCAAACTCCGTTGACTCGTTAACAGGAGCGAACAGCGGTGATAACCTAGGTGCAGGAACGCCGGTTATTAAGTTTGAACAGTGGGAAAATGATTATATTGACGCGCGTCTCATTTTAAAAGGCGGCGGCTGTGAGAACAAAAACATTCAGTACAGTTTACCATGTGAGCTTGAAGGACTGGGCCGTGCGGGTCGTGATTTAGACGGCATTCGTAAATGCGTGATGCATTCTGTGTATCAGGCGCAAGGCCAAGGCTGTAGCGCCGGCGTCATCGGAGTGGGAATCGGTGGCGACCGTACAACAGGCTATGAGCTAGCAAAAGAGCAGCTTTTCAGAAGCTTAGACGATGAAAACTCAAACGAGCAGCTAAAAGAGCTTGAGGAGTATGTGATGGAAAATGCCAATAAGCTTGGCATTGGTACAATGGGATTTGGCGGTGAAACAACGCTTCTTGGCTGTAAAGTTGGCGTTATTAACCGTATCCCAGCAAGCTTCTTCGTATCGGTTGCGTACAACTGTTGGGCATACCGTCGTCTTGGCATTAAGATTAATGCAACGACAGGTGACGTAACAGAATGGCTATACCAAGAAGGTGAAGAAATTGACTTCTCTGAACAAGCGGAGCAAGCAGAAGATAAAGTAGCGAATAAAACGCGCGAAGTTGTTCTGCAAGCACCAATTACAGAAGAGCAAATTCGTGAGTTAAAAGTAGGTGATGTGGTAACGATTAACGGCATGATGTATACGGGCCGTGACGCAATCCACAAACACTTAACAACGAACGATGCGCCAGTTGACTTAGACGGCCAAATCATTTACCACTGTGGTCCAGTTATGTTAAAAGACGATGGGGGCAACTGGAAGGTAGCAGCGGCAGGTCCAACCACAAGTATTCGTGAAGAGCCTTACCAAGGTGATATTATGAAGAAATTTGGTATTCGTGCTGTCATCGGTAAAGGTGGAATGGGACCAAAAACCCTAGCGGCTCTACAAGAGCACGGAGGCGTATATTTAAACGCAATCGGCGGCGCAGCGCAGTACTACGCAGATTGCATTAAGAGCGTTGAAGGCGTGGATTTAATGCAGTTTGGTATTCCAGAAGCAATGTGGCATTTAAAAGTTGAAGGATTCACAGCAGTTGTAACGATGGATTCTCACGGCAATAGCTTACATGCCGATGTTGATAAATCATCGCTTGAAAAACTTGAGCAATTTAAAGAGCCTGTTTTTAAATAACTGGTAAAAAGTAGTGAGCATACGTAAACGAAAAGGATGGATACTAAGCATAAACTGACCTTTGGAAAGGAGCACGTTATGCGTAGATTCATCCTTTTCCTCGTTGTTTTAGTAGGCGTAACGATCCCAGTCTCAGCACAAACCTATTCAAATAAACCGATTAGCTGGGGATTTCAAAAAAGTAAAAACCACAAGCCGGCTGATGCAGGAGCTTCCCATGAAAAGCTTTTAAAGAAATATGAAGCTTTTTACCTTGGCGATACGAAGAAAAAAGAAATTTATCTTACGTTTGACAATGGCTATGAAAATGGCTACACGGCAGACGTTCTTGACGTGTTGAAAAAGCGTAAAGTACCGGCAACGTTCTTTGTGACAGGGCATTATCTAAAAGACCAACCAAAGCTGATTAAACGAATGGTACGAGAAGGTCATATTGTTGGAAATCACTCTTGGCACCACCCGGACTTAACTCAAGTAAACGATAAGCGTTTTAAAGAAGAGTTACAAAAAGTAGAAGATAAATACAAAGATATTACCGGACGAGATGATATGCAATACATTCGCTCACCCCGCGGCGTCTTTAGTGAACGAACGCTGGCTTTATCAAAAGAGGAAGGCTATATTAACGTTTTTTGGTCACTGGCATTTGTGGATTGGATGACGGATGCACAAAAAGGCTGGCGTTATTCCTATGACAACATTATGGCTCAAATCCACCCCGGTGCGATTTTACTTCTTCATACTGTTTCAAAAGATAACGCCGAAGCGCTTGATAAAGCAATTCGTGATCTTCAAAAAGAAGGATATACGTTCAAAAGCATTGATGACCTCGTATTTGAGCGTGAAAAAGTAGCCCCAATTGAGAAAAAAAAGCCTACCGATATGACAGAGCAACGAACTCCTTAAAATCGACAAGAATCCTTGTCGGTTTTTTTGTCGTGAAAGTGTTATAATATGCCTTGGTTCTTTTTTAAGAAAAACATCATCGGTTTTATGAAAAGGTAAAACCGTGCATAAATAGAAACAGAAACTATAATCGGAGTTGTTAGAATGAATAAACCTAAACAAGAAATGAAGGTTCAAAAAGGACAAACCTTTCCGCTTACTATTAAGCGTCTTGGTATTAACGGTGAAGGAGTAGGGTACTTCAAACGCCAAGTTGTCTTTGTTTCTGGTGCGTTGCCAGATGAAGAAGTAGTTGTTGAAGCAACGAACGTACAGCGTAACTTTGCGGAAGGTCGTATTAAGCGTATTCGTAAAAAATCACCACAGCGCGTTAACCCGCCCTGTCCCATCTATGAGCAGTGTGGAGGCTGCCAGCTTCAGCACTTGTCGTATGAAGGCCAGCTTGATTCAAAGCGTGACATTGTCTCACAAGCCTTTGAACGTCATAGCTCATTGAAAAACGTTGAGTCAAAAATCAAATCAACAATTGGTATGGAAGATCCGTGGCGTTACCGAAACAAGTCACAGTTTCAGGTTGGAATGGACAAGCAAAAAGTCATTGCCGGCCTATATGGAATCAATTCACACCGCTTAATTGACATTGAAAACTGTCCGATTCAACATCGCGCGACAAATCACGTGACAAAAGAAATGAAGCGTATTTTACAAGATTTAAAAATTCCTGTGTACGACGAGAAAAAGCGTGGTGGGGTTGTTCGTACAATTGTGACGCGCGTTGGATTTGAAACAGGTGAAGTGCAGCTTGTTTTAATTACGGCACAAAAAGATATTCCGCGTAAAGACTTACTACTAGAGGAAATCAAACGTTGTCTACCGGAAGTGAAATCTGTTGTTCAAAACGTAAACGGTCAAAAAACATCGCTAATCTTTGGTGATGAAACGTTTACGCTAGCAGGCAAGCCAGTCATTCAAGAAACGCTAGGAGATATCTCATTTGAACTATCAGCTCGCGCTTTCTTCCAATTAAATCCTCAGCAAACCGTTAAGCTTTATGACGAAGTGAAAAAAGCAGCGGCGCTAACAGGAGAAGAAAAAATCGTTGATGCTTACTGTGGTGTTGGAACGATTGGTTTATGGCTAGCGGATGACGCCAAAGAAATCCGCGGAATGGATACCATTGAAGAATCAATTGTGGATGCGCGTAAAAATGCGAAAGATCACGGCTTTGAAAATGCAACATATGTAACAGGGCCAGCTGAACAATGGTTACCAAAATGGGTAAGTGAAGGCTGGAAGCCGGATGTTATTGTTGTGGATCCACCGCGTACGGGCTGTGACGAAAAGCTTTTAAAAGCAATTTTACAAGTGAAGCCGAAGAAAGTTGTGTACGTATCTTGTAACCCATCGACTCTTGCAAAAGACGTCCAAATTCTTTCAAAGTACTACAAAGTAAAAAACGTACAGCCAGTCGATATGTTCCCTCATACGGCTCACGTTGAGTCTGTGACGACATTGAAGTTGAAAAGTATGCATAAATAAGAATGTACTAAAGACCCAAACCTCGCGTGGTTATGTGCGATTTTTGGGTTTTTTTGTCTCTTTAACTTTCCTCATCAAGTTCCATTAGTTCTCTTGCAATAAGGAATACAGAAATTTCAAATGCATCTATACGTCGCCTAGCTAAAGTGATTTGAGATTTATATCTGCTGGGAACAGAAGCTTATGCAGGAGTTCCTTCTGCGTTATTAACTTTTGGATCAGCCGGAGCAGCGCTGCTAGTGGGCAGACTTTCACAACGATATGGACGGCGTATTGGTCTATCAACTGGCTTTCTCTTTGGTGGTATCGGTGCAGTTGGGGTCATATTGGCAGCTATTCTAAACAGTATTGTACTGTTATTTGCTTCGTTGCTAATATACGGAGCAGGCACAGCTACAAATCTGCAGGCTCGCTATGCGGGCACAGACTTAGCCAACAGCAAGCAGCGAGCCACAGCGATTAGTACGACAATGGTGTTTACGACATTCGGTGCCGTAGCGGGTCCTAACTTAGTAGGGGTGACGGGAGAATTTGCCCAGTCAATCGGGTTTCCATCTCTTACAGGTCCGTTCATGTTAGGAGCTGCAGGTGGAGCTTTATCAGGAGTGATTGTAGCAGGTTCAAGCTTTCCCACGTTATCACTAGTTGGGGGGATGCTTTCGTTGTTATTGATTCCAGTTGTAGTGTGGCAGAGAAGAAGTAAACAGTAAATGCATTTGTGAAAAAATAATATTTGGGAAGGAAACCTTCTTACTGGTTAGAAAAATAAGCTAGTATAATAAATATGTTCGTCTTTACCTTTATTTTTTTATGAAGCTATTTCGAGAGTTGCCAAGGAGGCTTTAATATGACAAATAACGAAAAGCAGTTGTCACCTGAACAGAGTGAAGAAATTATTACAGTATTGAGAGAACGTTTTGAAAAAAATATAAATCGTCATCCAGAGCTTGAATGGAGCAAAGTAGAAGCAAAGCTCAAAACAAATCCTGAAAAGCTCTGGTCCCTTCATGAAATGGAGCGAACTGGCGGCGAGCCAGATGTGATTGATTATGATACAGAAACGGATGTATACACGTTCTATGATTGCGCAGTAGAAAGTCCAAAAGGACGTCGAAGCGTTTGTTACGATCGTGAAGCGCTGGAATCAAGAAAGAAGCACAAGCCTGAAAATACGGCTATTGATATGGCTACGGATATGGGAATTGACCTTTTAACGGAAGAACAATATCGATATCTACAGGAGTTTGGAAGCTTTGATAATAAAACATCGAGTTGGGTACAAACACCAGACCCTATTAGAAAGCGTGGTGGAGCTATCTTTTGTGATCGTCGCTATGACACAGTCTTTGTCTACCATAACGGAGCGGATTCTTACTATTCTGCCAGGGGCTTTCGAGGTCTATTAAAGGTTTAAACAATATTTATTTAACCCTACATTCTTTGAAACACATAGAGAATGTAGGGTTTTTTATCGTTTTTTCTTTTATTTTAAAAAAGTAAGCCAAAATCGATGTTTCTCTGTCTAATAAGTATACAGAGAAACGAAAGGGTGAATTCGAATTAATAATTTAGTCAAGAAAGCACAAAAAGGAAATGAAAAAATGGCGACCATTTGCAACAATGCCAGAGCAATATATAGGTATACAAAACATAATTAATAAACAATTGGAAGTTTCACAGCCAGTTTTAGCCGAAGATCAAATAGAGCACATGAACTTTACTTTAATTGAAGCATTACATGCAAATCGAAAAGTTTATCTTACATACTACAAGCAAGGTCATTATATAACGGAAACAGGATTCATTCAGTTTGTCGATTCATTGAGGGCCCTTTTTGTTTTTATTGACGATGCATTAGGAGCCAAACGTAAAATGAAATTAAGTGAGCTGATTGATGTACGGTTTGTGTGAAGCACGGTCACTTAACAACCTCATATTTTGTAAAGTAACAGTGACTATTTTAGTTTGTAATCAGAAAAAATAGTAAAAAAATTTTCGAAATACATAGTATAATTTACTTAACAAAAGTCATAGGGGGTAATGAGTGTGATCAAAATGCTGAAAGAAGTAAACGGTGAGCTCCTTTATTGGGAAGTCTGGGAAGATGAGAAAACGTTATTGATTCACTATGGACGAGTTGGAGATGCAGGCGAGACTCAAGAAAAGAAACTATCGCGACTTCACAATGCAGAAAAGTTAATGGAAGCTCTCGCAGAAGCAAAAGTTGATGAAGGCTATGATTACATAGATGAAGATGAGCTTATCGAGCTGGTTGTACAGTATAGCTATGAAGATGGGGAAATGGAAGAAGTACTTGATAAGAGACATCACGTTGAGGATTTAATGAATGAATGCTTAGGGTGGACAGGTAATGGCTTCTGCGATGGTGGAGACATTGGAAGTGGCACAGCGAATATTGTAAACTATGTGATTGACCCCGAGAAAGCCACTCAAACTATTATCGAAGATCTTGAAAAGAACAACTTACTTGAAGGCGCAAAGATTGCCTATTTAGATGATGACAGCGATGAATACGTGGCGCTTTATCCAGAAGGAGAAGAGTTTGAATTAATTTAACACCGTTATTGATAAAAAGGCATTTTGTTACTCTTTACATAAATAAAGTGAGAAGAAGAGTAGTGGTTACTCTTCTGACTATACCATAACAAATAAACGTAATGGTATTACTTATTGTTCAAGCGGGTAAGTTAACTGTATATTATTACATTAAAGGTCGGTGAAAAACTCTTGAATAGTATTTGGGTTTCAATCGTTATTGTTTTAATCCTTATTGTTGCAAACGGACTCTTTGCGATGACCGAAATTGCAATTGTAACGTCTAAAAAGAATCGACTTGAAAAATTAAAAGAACAAGGTGACCGCAGAGCTGCATATGCATTAAAGCTTGCTGAGGATCCAAACCAGCTGTTATCAACCATTCAAATTGGAATTACGTTAATTGGTGTAATAACAGGGGCATTTGGAGGAGCCACAATTGCCCGGCAACTATCAGGCTATGTAGACCAAATTGATGCTTTGTCTGCGTTTAGCTATCAGTTAAGCTTTATCATTGTGGTAGGTCTATCTACATACTTGTCGTTAATTATTGGGGAACTGGTCCCAAAGCGAATTGGATTAAACAATCCAGAAAAAACGGCATCGATTGTGGCAAAGCCAATGTATTACTTCTCAAAAATTGGTAAACCTCTTATCTTTATCTTAAGTAAATCAACAGAGTTTGTATTAAAAGTGCTGAGAGTAAAGCCAAATGATGAGCCAGATGTAACGGAAGAAGAGATTACTCAGCTGATTGAACAAGGCGTATATAGCGGAGTTGTTGAATCCATTGAACAAGATCTTGTGGAACAAATCTTTTACTTAGGAGATAAGCGATTAGGCGATATTTTAACACCACGCCCTCAGCTCGTATGGCTTGATTTAGAAGATCCATTAGAGGAAAACATCAAGATAATGAAAGAAAATTCATATTCTAGGTTTCCTGTAGGAGAGGGAACGCTTGATAATTTTAAAGGAATTGTTCATGCGAAAGACATGTTTGCAAAGCTAGTATCTGATGAACATTTTGACTTGACAGAATGTATACGTCAAACAATCATTCTTCCTGAATCAATGAAAGCTTTTCAAGCGATGGAGATGTTGAAGAAATCTGCACACCACGAAGCGATTGTAATCGATGAATATGGAGGGGTGGAAGGATTAGTTACTCTTCACGATGTATTTGAACATATTATTGGTGAGATGCCAGAAGAGCACGAAACAGAGCTTCAAATTGTCCAGCGTAACGAAAATTCTTGGCTTGCAGACGGGCTGATTCCAATCGACACATTTGTGAGGTATTTCGACCTTGAAGGCGTCGAAAACCTAACGAGCAATAAAAATTTTCATACCCTTGGTGGTTTTATCACCAGCCAAAAGGGAGAAATTCCTAAAGTAAAAGATGAAGTTCGCGTAGGGGATTTGTTATTGGAAGTGGTTGATATGGATCAGTTTCGTGTAGACAAGGTGATGGTTTCAAGAGTTGAAGAAAGTTCATTAGGCGAAATGTAGCAATGGTATATAAAATAGTATGAAAAGAGACTGAGACATAAGTAGTTCAGTCCTTACTATACCTGAATGATTGAGAGTTCATAACTTTTAATCGTTCAGGTTTTTTGTTGATTGTGAAAACAATGTTGGAAACAGGGTGGAATGGAGCGTAGGACACTCGACTCCTGCGGGAAAAAGAGGGAAAACGGAGATCCCGCAGCGCAGCGAGGAAGCTCAGGTTCCTCCCCGCGGAAAGCGAGTGACCGTAGCGCAATGGAACGAACTTGTTGAGACAAATCAAAGAGATGGGAACAGCTAGTGTTCGTCTTTTAGAAGCAATCCTTCTTGTTTAGTCGGTAGAAGTTTAAACTGTAATCGTTTGCTCTTTTTAATGAATGAAATGCTCACTTAGTGCATACTAATTTTTAATGGCGGGAGAAGAGAGTTGTTAATTCCAAGCAAAAAGATAATTGTATCAAAAGGGCCTTTTTGCTATGATAATAGTATCTAATAAGAAATGGGGGTTTTTCTGTTGACAGCATCAATGAGATTACGTTTACCAATGTTCATTCGCTAATTGAATACTTGGAAGCTCTGCCTGCGCTCAGAGCAACGGAATTGGTCTGTCTATTTTTAAGAAAACCCTATATTTTACGGTTATTTTAAGAAGAGAGGAGAATATTCCTCTCTTTTTTGTTGTCTCAAAATAGGAGTGCATGGACGGAATTAGTAGGTAAATGAGATAAAAATTGAATAGAAATGAGCTGTTAAATATGAATAGTGCAGAAAGTCATTTACAAGAGAACTGGTTAAAGAATATTATTCTTTTTCTCAGTAGCCAAACGATTTCATTGTTTGGATCGTCCCTCGTGCAATACGCTATCATGTGGCACATTACGTTAACCACGCAATCGGGCTTCATGATGACGTTGTACATTATCTGTGGATTTATTCCGACCTTTATTTTATCGCCCGTTGCTGGAGTTTGGGCGGATCGCTACAATCGAAAAGTCCTTATTATGCTCGCGGATGGATTAATTGCCACTGCAACGCTTGTTCTAGCAATTCTCTTTTTAATGGGATTTGATAGCATTTGGCTTCTTTTTGTGATGGCAGCAGTCCGTGCGTTTGGAGCAGGGATTCAAACACCTGCTGTTGGGGCCATCTTGCCACAAATTGTGCCAAAAGATAAGCTGACAAAAGTAAACGGAGCAAACGGAAGTATCCAGGCAATCATTATGTTTATATCGCCGATGGTTAGCGCTGCTTTACTTGCTACAGTGTCGCTTGAGATTATTTTTTTCATTGACGTCGTTACAGCAGCACTTGCCATTGTGACACTGCTTACCTTCGTGAAAGTTTCTGTGCATAAAAAAGCTATGGGGAAACAGGAAGTAAGCTATTTCAGTGATTTTAAACAAGGAATTCGCTACGTGAATAATCATGCTTTCTTAAAGCAATTTTTCTTATTCTTTGCCGTTTTCTTTGTACTAATGGCGCCAGCTGCATTTTTAACCCCGCTTCAAGTGACGCGAAGCTTTGGCGATGACGTGTGGCGATTGACGGCAATTGAAATTGCATTTTCAGTTGGAATGATGATAGGTGGAGGAGTCATTGCAGCTTGGGGAGGCTTTCAAAACCGGATTAAAACGTTAGGATTAGCTAGCGTAATTATGGGTGTTTGTACGTTAGCTCTTGGTTTGGTTCCTATTTTTTGGCTGTATTTAGGGTTTATGGGGCTATTCGGGGTGGCTATGCCTATCTTTAATACGCCAGCTACCGTATTATTGCAGGAAAAGGTAGAAGAAGAGTATTTAGGACGCGTATTCGGGGTGATGGGCATGATTTCTACGTCTATGATGCCGCTGGGAATGTTGGTTTTTGGACCTCTCGCAGACTGGATTAGTGTGGAATGGCTCTTGATTGGCACAGGGATTTTTATTGTCATTCTCGCAATTTTCTTAGGGCAAAATAAAGTATTAATTGAATCTGAAAAAAATACGCTGAATGTTTAATAATGATAAGGTACAAGATAAATAGAAAAAACGAGATCATTTTACGTGATCTCGTTTTTTCTTATTTTATCGGTTTAAGATAAGGAACCATCTCTACTGTCACTCCAATAGACGTACCGTTAGCCTTAACCTTCGCGCTTTTCCTTCGCTTCTTACTATACGCTATTTAGCTTGAAATCTTTGATGCTTTAAAATGCACGGGTGCTGTTGTTCTTTCTTCTGTATGTCCATGGCGCTCTTGAACAAATAAAAGAGCGATACAACCGATGATACTAGGAACAGCAAAAGCCATGAATGCTTGCTGAGGAGCTAAGTTGGTTGTTAATAAGAAACCAATAATCACAGGAGCCAAAATAGAACCTACTCGACCGATCCCTACTGTTACACTTAATCCAGTGGTGCGAATTTCTGGTGGGTAGAACCCTGAAACATAAGGGTTTACTAAGTTTTGAGTTCCAGCTGTGCACGCACCGCTAATCGCAATTAAAACGTATAATAAAAGCTGATGAGTTGTGACGCTTAGCGAGATAAAACAAAGTGAACCTAGTAAAAACATGTATAAAAGAACTTTTCGATGACCGATGCGATCAACGAAATATCCGCCTAATAAAGAGCCTCCGATTTGGCCTACTCCTAAAACAAGACTAAAGGACAGGCTTGACGTAATACCATAACCGGCACCTTGCATAATTTTAGGTAGCCATGTGTTTAAACCGTAAATCATAAGGAGGCAGCTAGAGACAATAAGCCAAAAGGATACTGTGCTAATACCTCGCTTGTCAGAAAACAACTTTTTAACAGGAACCCCTTTTGCTTTCTCCTTCACGATCTCGTATTCAAAATCATCGGTTGCTTGGTAATTTCCTTTCGGATTAACTTTATTAAGAATATCCGCAATCTTGTCACCTTGGTTTCGCAGAATGTGAAACGATAGCGACTCTGGAAACTGTTTTAAAAATAAAGGCAAGGTGAGCAGTGGAATAACTCCTAGCCAATATAAAAAACGCCAACCTAAGTTTTCCATTAAATACATCCCTATAAGAGAAGCTAGTATTGCTCCAATTGAGTAGCCGCAGTACATCGTAGCAACGGTGAGAGCGCGATTTTTCTTAGGAGAGTATTCGGTCATCACTGCAATGACAGCGGGCATTAGTCCGCCCATTCCTAGCGCTGCGATAAACCTCATAATGGTAAAGGTAAGCGGGTTTGGTGCAAGACCTGCTAAAAGAGAAAAAATGCTGAATATAGCCATGCAAATCGCTAGAATTTTTTTTCGACCAATTACGTCTGCAAGAGAACCGAGTAAGAAAGAGCCGAGCATCATACCAACAAGCGTATAGCTGCCGATTGCTCCTGCTTCCACGACGCTTAGTCCGTAATCCTCCATCATAAGCGGTAAACCTATTCCATAAAGTGCAATATCAAAACCGTCAAACGCAATGGCATAAAAACACCATAGAAACACGAGCAAATGAAACTTATTAAACGTACTTTCAGCAATGACCTGAGAAGTTTGAACAACGCGCATGAGATTCCTCCTGAAATTCTTGTATTTTAAGTTACTTCTAAACATCCTTAGAAAGCCCAACAATTTGTTTTATTGTATGTATCCTACCATGACTAAAGAGGTATAGTGTAACTGATAAAATGCATTAATTGGTATAGCTAAAAGATATAACAAATAAAAAACGAACAATGATTTGAACTTTTAACCATTTGAAGTTAAAATACAAACGAATATTGTACAGAAAATTTCGAATCAAAAGGGGTCCCATTTATTTAATTATGAAATTACAGCAGCTAAAATACGTGATTGAGGTTGTGAGATGTGGATCAATTAATGAAGCAGCGCGCAGGCTTTACATCTCACAGCCAAGCTTGTCAAAAGCAGTGAAAGAGTTAGAGAAAGAAATTGGAATTACGATTTTCACCCGTACTTCAACAGGTATTGCGCTTTCCTCAGACGGAGCCGAGTTTCTCGGGTATGCAAGGCAGGTTGTTGAACAAGCAGAGCTGTTAGAACACCGGTATTTAAATGCAGCGCCTTCTCCACAGCTACTTTCAATTTCTACTCAGCACTATGCGTTCGCCGTCAATGCGTTTGTGGATATGATTAAAAAGTACGGGCAAGAAAAATACCAGTTTACGATGAGAGAAACGAGAACCTATGAAATTATTGAAGATGTAAAGAGTTTAAAAAGCGAAATCGGTATTTTATACGTTAGCTCGTTTAATGAAAAAGTGATGCTGCAGCTTTTGAAAGAACAAGGATTGGAGTTTCATGAACTGTTTCAAGCTACCCCTCATATCTTTGTGAGTGCCCAAAATCAGCTTGCTAAAAAGAAATCCGTTACGCTTAAAGATTTAGAAAAATACCCACGGTTGAGCTTTGAACAAGGAGAATTTAACTCGTTTTATTATGCTGAAGAAATTTTCAGCACGATTCCAAGTAAACAAAGCATTCAAGTCAGTGATCGAGCAACGTTATTTAATTTGCTTATTGGCTTAAACGGCTACACCATTTCAACGGGTATTTTAAGTGAAGACTTAAACGGCTCAAATATTGTATCGGTGCCGCTTGATGAAGGTGAGTTTATTAGAGTGGGATGGGTCGTTCACAATAAAACTCAGCTTAGTCGCATGGCTCGAATTTATTTAGAAGAGCTTCATAAAGTAATTGAAAAGTATCATCAAAAATGAACTAGAAGCGATTGGCTTCTAGTTTTTTTGTTTGTTTTCTTGTAAGAGGAAAGTTCAGCTAGGGTAACCGCGTTTGTTCTTAGTTTCTCATAAATTCCCTTTTTATAGTTCAATGATACTTGTAGAACTTTGTCGGTTTTTGGGGATTAATAACTAATCTTTAGAAAAACATTAAATCCTTAGAACTGTATTTCTCTTTCGCTCTATTCATAATTCTCAATCTAATATAAATTAAAAAAGCAGAAAATTAATGAAAGGTTGTAATTAAATGGATAGAATTACAAGAGTTGAAAAATTTTCTAAGGAAAAAGCAAAAGAGAGAAAGAAGCTTATCAAAATTGGTGGAACAGGGTTAGCCATTGTAACAACAATTACTGGATGCAGCGTCTCAAACGCGTTAAACAGCGAACAGACAGAGGCAACAGTCGCACAAGTACAAAAAAGTGCTCAAGATCAGAAGCCTAGCATGAACCCTAAAAAGGTAGTAAACCTGCCAGAAAAGGAGATACCATTTTCTTATAATCAAGCAAACCAACCACTAGAGCAAAGGGTAGTCCATTCTCCTAAGCCGGACGAGCAGGTGCTAGCACAAGAAATCACTGCCGCGTCTAGTGCAAAAGAACAAGATACAGTGAAAGAAGTCACAATTAAGCAAGATCCAGTGGAGCCTGCAGTAAAAGTAGTACCAGTACCGTTAAGCTATCAGGAACAAGAGCCTGTACCTTCGCCCGTAGAAGAAGAAATGAACGTACAAACACCCATACAAGAGTTACCAACAGAAGAGCTACAAACAGAATTTGAAGAGAGTATAGTGCCAGTTGAAGAGCCACCAATTCAAGAGGAAGCCGCTTTACAAGTAGAGAAAGAGCCAGCACCTGTTCAAAAAGTGGAGTCTAAAGAAGAAGAAGCTTTAGAAGAGGATCAAAGTGCTCCAATTCAGGAAGAGCAAGAATCCTTACAAGAAGAAAAAGTGGCGCCTGTGCAGCAAGAACAAAGTAATTCGTCAATACCTGTTGAAAATAACGTAAGGCAGGAGCAAATTTTAGAAGTTCTTGGAGTTGTAACTGGTTTAGTCGATGCTCATTGTATTGAACTTGACGTTCAAGGACAGATAAAAGCGTTTCATGTTAAAAGCGACATCGATTTACAAAACGAGATTCGCCAGTATGAAGCAGGAACAGCACTGGTTGTTCGTTATGTAGCAAGTCCAAATGGACAAAATCAAATTCGTGATATTGTAGAAGTTGTAAGTCCTGATACGGGCGATCAAACAGTATCTATTGAAGCTGATTATTTTGAAATGGTGAATTGGAATACGGTTCAAGTTTACGTAAACAATCAGCCAACAACGTTCAAGCTATCAGACTATTTGGCACATCATAAAGAGAAATTTGCTCCTGGTACAAAAGTGTTACTGACAGGAGTAAAAACCTCGCAAGGAACAATGATTGAAAGCATCAGTCCATTGTAAAATGTCTATTTGTATAACTAGAAGAATGCGTTAGCATTTGCCTATAGTAATAGATCATATATTCTTTACGGTTAATTCTATTTTCGTGTGGTAGCTAACTATCACACGAAAATAGAAGGCAAGATTACATCTATCTAAATGAACCACATTTTTATCCTCTCAAACTACTTATATTAAATTCCCATTTTTTATTTGAATTTTTAGAAAAATATAAAGCTTATTTTATCTCAATCACTAAGATTAACCAGAGAGTAGGGACCACATACGTAGAACTTTATAGGTAATAGAAATGTTAATTAAAATGTAAGCGATTACTATATTTTAATAGAAGAGAGGAAATCATAAATGGAAAGTCCTTCTTTAAAACGAAAGGTTTTCGGCTCCATATTATCAGCAGCGTTAATTAGTTATTTGTTTACCCCGGTTGGTCATGCCGAAGAGGAAGAACAAGCTAAAGGGCAAAAAGAAAAAAATAAGCCAATGTGGACTCAAGTGTGGGGAGACGAGTTTGACGATGGAAAGATTGATCCTACGAAATGGACGTTTGATTTAACAAACGGTGCTTCTGTGGGCATACCTGGGTGGGGGAACAATGAGCTCCAGTATTACACCAATCGTTCAAAAAATGTTCGAGAAGAAGGTGGTAATCTTGTCATTCAAGCTCATAAAGAAAGCTACCAAGGCTTTGACTACACATCTGCTCGTGTAAAGACGAAAGGGTTGTTCAGCAAGAAATACGGGAAGTTTGAAATCCGTGCTAGCGCCCCAACAGGTAAAGGCTATTGG
>NZ_LWBK01000036.1:0-32496 GCF_001614195.1 Bacillus sp. VT 712
CATTTAATTAATGACTTGTATAATCAGTCTTCCATTATCTTGACCTCTAATAAGGCACCAAAAGAATGGGGAGAATTATTGGGTGATCAAGCTATAACAACAGCAATTCTAGATAGGATTCTTCACCGAGTAGAAATCATTCATTTAAATGAAGATAGTTATCGTATGAAGCATCGTTCTACCATATTTGGGGAACAAAGTGTTTCAAAATAACGAGCAAAAATTGTTTCATTCTACTTGACGGTCACACTTGCGTGTTCTTTTGATGCGTAAGTCTTCCTTTTTTTCTTTTTCCATATACATTACCTCGTTTCTGTATCGTTAATAGACAGTTCCATTATATTGTTTATTGATAAAATTAATTATACATCCTAGTATATAAATTACAAGAGTAAATAAAGTATACACATGTCTAAAAAAAAGTACGTTAGTAGAATCTTTATAATAACAAACTTACATTTTCTACGTATTACTACTCTTGTGAAAAAAATTTAAAAATAAAAATGACAGAATTACTGACATGTGAATCACTATCTAAAGCGTATCATTCGCACATTAAATAATGACTATCTACGCTTCCATCCCGAAGATAGAAAAGGAGACTGTAAAAATGAATCAACCGTTAACATCTCGTCGACCAAAAGAAGAAAAAGCCATTGTGATTGGAGGAGGCATTGCAGGTTTGCTCACAGCTCGTGTTCTGTCCGATCATTACGAAGAAGTCATAATTGTAGAAAGAGATGAGCTACCAAAGGAACCGTCTACTCGTTCAGGTACGCCCCAGGCTTTTCATCCTCATCGCATTCTGCCACGCGGAAGTATGATTATGGAACATTACTTCCCTAGCTATATTGATGATTTATTGGATCAAGGCGCTCCTTCTACACAAAATGAAAAAATGAAACTGTTCACTTCATATGGAAGGCTGGAAATGGTTCCTCCTGAAAAAAATGCATCAAGCAGTCGAGCATTATTAGAGTGGACGTTCCGTCAGCGTGTACAAAACATCTCAAATGTACGTTTTCTTTCTAAACAAGAAGTAATAGGTCTTCAAACATCGGCTGATCAAAGCCAAGTGACAGGTGTCCATATAAAAGAACGAAGTGAACGAAAACAAGAACGAATAGTGGCTGCTAATTTAGTAGTAGATACAAGTGGACGCTCTTCCAAACTGACTAATTGGCTTGAAGCTATGGGACTAGAAGTTTCACAATCCGAGCGTCTAAAGGTATCTCTTGGCTATAGTACGCGCTATTATCGAGTTCCCCCCCATGTTAAAGAGAAGTGGGGCGTCGTGGTTTCGGAAGCCCAACCGGATAAAGGGATTGGTACGGGAATGCTAGGATATATCGAAGATAACCTGGCTCAAACATTATTATTTAGTGCAGGCGGTGAACACTATCCGTCAACAAACCCAGAAGAATACGAAAAAGAATTAGAGACACTTGCTACGCCAATGCTTGCGGAAGTAGTCAAAGAGCTAGAACCCATTAGTGTTCCACGAGGATACCGTACACCTGAATCGGTTCGTCAACACTTTGAACAAATAGAGAATTGGCCAGCTGGGTTACTCGTAGTCGGCGATGCATTTTGTAATTTTGATCCCATCCATGGACAAGGAATGACAGTAGCTGCGATTGAAGCTGAAATGCTAGACATTTGTTTGCATGAACAACGTCAAACTCCTCAACCTAACTTTGAACGACACGTACTGCAACGCATGCAAGAAGCGATTGAACCGGCATGGTGGCTAAGTTCAGTTGCGGATTTACGTTGGAACGGCGTTGAACATGTGGGAGCTGAGCCCATAAAAGGGGTATCCTTTGCTCAGAAATATTTCAATCTGTATGTGAAAAGGGCTGTGAAATTGGCGAACGAGGAGAACGACCCTTCTATGTTCCAACAGTATTTTATGATGAATGCATTAGTTCTTCCCCCACGTGCCATAATTAATGCACGTACACTAACTATGTTATTGGTAGGGGATGGATCTCTAGAGGAAAAGCAACTGTTAGCTGAATTAGGAAATGTGGATGAACAACAAATACAAGAAAGAATAGATGAGCTGATTCCTTCCTTTTCGTTGGAAATTGATGAGAAGGCCTTACACTCATTCCCTTCCACGCCTCTTTCCAATATCAAGGCATGAAGATGAATCAAAAGGCTTGTTGTATGCTGTTTAAGATTCCTAAAAAGAACTAAATGCTTCAAGAAATTAAAACAAAAAGTAGAAGAGGATGTTCAGGATGCGTATGAAGGATGTCCAACAGATTCCATAAAAATAGCCAATGACCCCTTCACTGGAGAAGGCTCAAAAGATGAGTAGTATATTTGCTTGTTAAATTAATGAAGAAAAAATATAAAAAATAATGCAGGTAGAGGTGAAAGAAACATGACACAAGAGAAAGACATCTATGATATTACGGTTATTGGAGGAGGACCTGTAGGCTTATTTACAGCTTTTTACGGAGGGATGAGACAAGCTAAGGTAAAAATTATTGAAAGCCTTCCCCAATTAGGGGGACAATTAACAGCCTTATATCCAGAAAAGTATATTTATGATGTGGCTGGTTTTCCAAAAGTGCGAGCGCAAGACCTAATTAACGGGCTAAAGAAACAAATGGAGCCGTTTCAACCTACCATTTGTTTAGAAGAAGCTGTTGAACAAGTCGACAAACAGGTAGATGGAATCTTTAAACTGCAAACTAATCGAAGTATTCATTATACAAAAACAATTATTATTACAGCCGGAAATGGCGCGTTTCAACCACGTAAATTAGAATTAGAGAAGGCTGAAGCATTTGAAGCATCTAACCTTCACTACTTTGTTGAAGATATGAATCAATTCGCAGGAAAAAGAGTGATCCTGTTTGGAGGAGGAGATTCAGCTGTAGATTGGGCACTCATGTTAGAACCAATTGCTGAAAAAGTAACTCTAGTTCATCGTCGAGATAAATTTCGCGCCCATGAACACAGTATTGAACAATTAATAAATTCTTCAGTCGAAGTGAAAACTCCCTATGTTCCAAATGAAATCAATGGAGATGAAATCATTACTCAAATGGTAGTCGAACATACCAAAGAAGGAACAAAAGAAACCATTGAAGTCGATGATGTTATTGTCAATTATGGATTTATTTCTTCTTTAGGTCCCATTAAAACATGGAATCTTGAGGTAAAGAAGAATGCTATTGTGGTGAATTCAAAACAAGAAACAAATATCCCAGGAATTTATGCAGCTGGAGATATCTGTACTTATGATGGAAAAGTCAAACTAATTGTAGCCGGTTTTGGAGAAGGGCCTACGGCAGTCAACAACGCCAAAGCATATATGGACCCTAGGACAAAAGTTCAGCCTATGCATAGTACGTCCCTCTTTGACTAAGAAAGATGCTTATTTGAGGAAACAAGGACATAACGTAATGCAAATCAGTGATAGTAGCCTTGTAAATCGTATGCTTCAAGTTCTAAAAAGAGTGAAAATAAGGTTGAATTAAAAAGGGAGAAGGGTAAAAACCTTCTTTTTTTACTATATAGTTATCTATGGTTTTTGGTAATGATATGTATTAACATGACAGTCATGTTATTCAGCAAACGGGCCAAATAGTGGAATAAATGGTTTAAAGAAAAACACCATATTCGGTTGCTTTTATCAAACTGCTTTCATTTTTTAAAATTTAGGATCTGGAGAATTGATTCGTAACATACAGTTCGATAATAATTATGTAAGCTGTCATCATCCCTCATTAACCACTGAATTAAGCTACCATCAATCATACACCGAATACTAATGGCAGATTGCTCGATATTATCTACTTTAAACACATTCTCTTCGATTCCCAGTGTGATAATATTTTTACCGATAGACCAACAGTTTTTGTAGAATTGTTGGTTAATTTCTTTATACCGATTATTATTTTTCACCTGTGCTAAAAAGTCTAAGTATACACGATAGAAAGTTTTATTTTCTTTAGGACTGATGAAGACCTGATTTATATATGCTTCTAGCTTTTCAATTGCTGTTTCCTTTTCATCAATAGATTTAGCTTCTTTTTCATAAATTCTTGTCGTAATCCATTCAAATAAGTGAGCAAATACATCTGCTTTATTTTCAAAATAATAGTTTGTTACTCCTTTACTTACCTCTGCATAATCTGCAATATCCTGCAATGTCACAGATTCATAACCTTTTTCAGATGCAGCTTGAAAGGCAGCTTTTAATATTTGTTTGCGTCTTTGTTCAGCTTTTTTAACCATTCAATCGAACCTCCATTTGAAACCTAAGAATATTATACAAAATATTATCAACTTGTACGAGTGTTTTATACTGACCGGATAAAATATATTGACCAGTCAGTATAAAATGCATTACGATAAATTTAGATTTAAGATTAAATAACTAGTTTGAAAGGGGAAATCTTTAGATGCCAAAGGAATTTAGCGCTCTTGTCGTAAATAAAACGGAGGAAGATTTTTCAGTAAATATTGAATCATTATCTTTTAATGACTTACCAGATGGAGATGTGACGATACGAGTTCATTACTCAAGTGTAAATTATAAAGATGGTTTAGCAAGTATTCCAAACGGAAAGATTGTTCAAAAATACCCCTTTGTTCCTGGAATTGACCTTGCAGGAACGGTTACTTCGCTATAAAGAGGGTGACAAGGTTATTGTGACAAGCTATGAGTTAGGTGTTTCTCATTATGGCGGATACAGTGAATATGCAAGAGTTCCGGGGGATTGGGTAGTACCTCTGCCAGATAATTTGACATTAAAAGAAGCAATGACCTTTGGGACTGCGGGCTTTACAGCAGCTCTTTCAATTCATCAATTAGAAAAAAATGGACTAACGCCAGAAAAAGGTCCTATTTTAGTAACTGGGGCAACTGGTGGCGTAGGGAGTATGGCAGTTTTAATGCTTGCCAAACGAAATTATCAGGTAACAGCAAGTACAGGAAAAGAATCCGAATATGATTACTTAAAGAAATTAGGAGCAAAAGAAGTTATTTCGCGTGAAGATGTTACACCAGAAAAAATTCGTCCTCTTGGAAAGCAGCGCTGGGCAGGTGCAGTTGACCCGGTAGGTGGTAAGACATTAGCATCTATTTTAAGCAACACTAAATATGGAGGATCCGTTGCTGTAAGTGGATTAACTGGAGGAGCAGAAGTGCCAACAACCGTTTTTCCTTTTATCCTTAGAGGTGTCAATTTATTAGGAATAGATTCGGTTTATTGTCCAAAAGATTTAAGAGAAACTTTATGGAAACGAATGGCAACTGACTTAAAGCCAGAAGGTTTAGGGACAATAATAAATGAAGTATCATTAAGAGAGTTACCTCAAACTTTAACTGACATCTTACAAGGAAAAGTAAGAGGCAGAACAGTTGTGAACATACTGGTTTAAAGTAAAACAACTTTTCAGTATCCTCTTGCAATAACAGTAGAATTTATTTTCTTATTCAATTAAAGGGTGCGATTGTTGATTAAAACTTAGATTTTTAAACGTTTATTTTTAAAGCATCCTTTATAAAAAAATTAACTACTTTAATATGAGTTTGGGACATAACAAAATGATGGCTTCTAAAAAACGAACACTAGCTGTTCCCATCTCTTTGATATGTCTCAACATGTTCGTTCCATTGCGCTACGGCCACTCGCTTTCCGCGGGGAGGAACCTGAGCTTCCTCGCTGCGCTGCGGGATCTCAGTTTTCCCTCTCTTTCCCGCAGGAGTCGAGTGTCCTACGCTCCATTCCACCCTGTTTCCAACATTGTTTTCACAATCAACAAAAAACCTGAACGATTAAAAGTGAGAAACTCTCAATCGTTCAGGTTTATCATTGGCTGAATTACTTATGTCCCAGCCTCATATGAGTTTGAAGTATTTAAATTGATGGTTTTTGGTACCCTATGAGACTTTTAGATTGATTGGAATTCTTTTATTCATATTTAATTTAAATGTTCCATAAGGATTTACATGATTATAGAATAAAGGCGTTAATCCTCTAAAATCTTCAGGAGTCATTCTCTTTAACCAATACCGGTTGTTGTTATAAAGAGTCTCTTGAACCATTAAAGTATTGATGTAAACCAAGCAGTTTTGAAGTAATTGAAGTGATAATGCAGACACCTCTTGATCATCTATAGAATTAAATCTAATTTCACTGTTTTTTCCATAAAAAATGTAGCCGTTAACGGAGTTCCATTGCTCAACAGTATTTAATCCTTCATGAATTTCTCTACGAACTTCTTCAAAATGTAAATAATCACATAAGAAAATGGTTTTGATTGCCTTTCCCAATTCACATAAAGCTAGATAAGTTGGATGCTTCGTATCCCTTGTAAATCGCTTTAAAATAACTTCTGCTGATGCTGTTCCTAATCGTAATGCCGTCGCAAACTTAATCATTTGCTCATACTGTTGACGGATGAGATCCCAATTAATAGGTCGGCTTAAAACAGGTTGCAAGTGGGTATACTCCTCATTCGTTCCAGCTTCTTTTTGTTTGGACATTATAATAGAAAGAACTGAACAAACCAAAGCTTATACGCAATCATCAGAGTGCTCAGCATAATACCTGAAAACGTAGCAACTTTGTTTACTTTTCCTAATAATCCTACAAGTCCTAATAAAACGGGGACTATTTGATTAAAAACGATATCATAATGTAATAAAAAAACTTTAAAATAAATTCTTAAGAGTCAATTTGACTAATTTATATGACATAAAAGACACTATTTAGACAAGTTGTAACAAAACTAATAACCCTTTGAAATAATTCTGTAATAAAACTATAGTATTCTTTATTTACCGAATTGGAAAAAGGGGAAAATTTTGATGAAAAAACTAATTATTACGTCAAGCTTAGTTCTATTATCATTGTTTGGAACAGCGACTGCAACATCTGCGGCGTCAACTACATATAAAGTAAAAAGTGGAGATACATTATATAAAATTGCTTCTGTACATAAAGTGTCGGTAAAAGACATCCAGTCATGGAATAACTTAAAATCAGCAACAATTCGTCCGAATCAAGTGTTAAAAGTAGCCAAGCCACAAGCGGCTAAAACGTCAGCTAAGCCAGCAGCAAAAGCGCCTGCTCCTGCTGCAAAAAAAGAATTTACGGTGACAGCTACGGCTTATACAGGAAGCTGCAAAGGATGCAGTGGCATTACCGCAACGGGCATCAATTTAAAGAAAAACCCTAACTTAAAAGTCATTTCTGTTGACCCAAAAGTAATCAAACTAGGTTCTAAAGTATGGGTAGAAGGCTACGGTACTGCAATTGCGGGTGATAAAGGTAGCGCAATTCGTGGCAACAAAATCGATGTATTTATTCCAAATCAAAAAGAAGCATTAAAATGGGGACGTAAAACGGTTAAAGTTCGCATTCTATAGTCTTTAAATCATTAGCTAAATGGTGTTCTGCTATGGTATACTAAAGTCACCATTTGCTTTATTGATTAATCTTTGTTTCTCATGGCCTACTTATTCCAAATAAGTAGGCTTTTTTGTGTTTTCTCTTTGAATGAAACAATGGATACAGGGTATACAAACAGTAAGGTCAAAATATTTTTAAAGGAGAGAATACGAATGGAAACAGTGAATACAGGTGAGATTTTTACCATTGTGGATGAAAATGAACAAGAACAGGATGTTGAAGTTTTAGGAAAGTTAACCGTAGACGGAGAAGAGTATGTTGCTGTTGCGTTTGTTGAAGAGCTATTGATTGAATCAGAAGAAGATATTGACGTCTTTTTCTTTCACATTGAACCAAACGGCGAATGGGCTAGCATTGAAGACGATGAAGAATTTGAACGCATTTCTACTTTATTTGAAAATACGCATTAAATCAACTACGGCAGTCGCTGTGTTTTTTGCTCCCTTATATTCCCGCTTATAAAACCACACTCACTTTCAAATTCTATACGTATCTACACGATATAAGAGGTAGGGCATGTTTAAGAAATTAATGGTTATTTTACTTTTGATTACCTGTTTTTTTCTGCTTTTTCAATGGGATGTAAAACAAGGATATAAAAAGTACACGAAGGCTCACCCATACAGGGAAACTACAGCGTATACCGGAAAGCTAACGATGTTTCCAGAAGGAAGCAAGCTATATACATCATTATTAACAGACATGAAACAAGCGGAAAGCTATATTTACCTTCAGTTTTTTATCTTTCGAGATGATCCAATCAGCATGAAGTTCATTGAATTACTAAAATAAAAAGCCAAACATGGCGTGGACGTCAAATTTTCGGTGGATCGCTTCGGTGGGAAAGACATTTCATCATCATTAATTAAAGAGATGGAAGAGAGTGCATTGAGTTTGCATTTAGTCGACCTTTGCAATTTCC
Organism: Bacillus sp. VT 712; assembly: GCF_001614195.1. Taxonomy (NCBI): domain Bacteria; kingdom Bacillati; phylum Bacillota; class Bacilli; order Caryophanales; family Bacillaceae; genus Bacillus; species Bacillus sp. VT 712. The sequence continues at coordinate 8,365 of NZ_LWBK01000036.1, forward strand.
TCACCTTTTTTATAGTTTAAATCACCGAAATCATCGAAAGCTCGTTGCAATTGACGGCCATACGTCTTATATTGGCGGATTTAATATTGGAGAAGAGTATTTAGGCAACAACGAAAAGTTAGGATATTGGCGTGATTATCACCTTCGAATTCAAGGGAACGGTACGTATGAAATCGAAAAGCAGTTTTTAAAAGATTGGGGAGAAGATACGGGCGCTACTAAAAACCCCCATTCTTTAAACAAAACGGCGTCTTCGAACAATCAATCAGCCTATCAGCTTGTTTTCGCAACGGGAGAAACGCTCGAAAATCAAGTGTTAGATATTGATGACATTCCTATCTGGGAAAAGTTATTAGTAAATACGCCTGAATGGATTTACTATTATTTTTAACAAGCCGACGCATATTACGTCAGCTTGTATACTTCTCTGGCCGTTGCTTCAAGTATGTACATGACAGGAAGCTGAGTAGTGATGTTAAGTGGAAGATTCGCGATTTCTCTACGCTCTTCCGTTGCGTAGTATGGAATGACAATATGCGATAGGTGCGCTAAGGTAGAGGATTTTGTGTTGGTAATGCTGATAATCTTGCTTCCTTCTTCCTTTAACCGCGTGACTTGATCCACCGTTTGCGGGGATTCTCCTGACACGGAGAGCGCAATGGTAATACTATTATCAAGTTGCTGAGCGTTAATGGGAAAGTAGGGGTCATTAATCGCAATTGAAAACTTTCCTAAGCTTGAAAAATAACGTGCTCCGTACTGCGCTAATATACCTGAACTTCCAAAGCCAACGAAGAGAACATGATTAGCTCTTACGACCTCATGGGCTGCTTCGGTAATAACTTCATCAAGATTTCCCTTTAATGTACGCTCCATAAATTCATACGCGAACTCTTTCATTCCTTTTACACTTTCTTCGCTTTCGCTTTCTAAATACAGCTTTAGCTTTACTTTAAATTCACTAAATCCGTCACAGCCTACTTTTCTACAAAAACGTAAAATTGTTGAGGTAGATACGTGAGTGGCGGTTGCCAAGTCTCGAATACGCATATAGATGACCTGTTCACCGTTGTTTAAAATATAATTGTAGATGTTATAATCTAAGTCATTAAACGTTGAAATAACTTCACTTGAAAACATAATTAATCTCCCTGTGTAACAGTATGTTTTTATTGTGTAACAAGTTTCATTATGAGAGACACGTGTCTAAATTGCAAAGAAACCTATTCTTTCACAGCAAAAATATATACAATTACACTACATTATAAAAGGATGGTGCTTAGATATGGCAAACGTAACATTAAAGTTCCCAGACAATTTCTTATGGGGAGGAGCAACGGCAGCGAATCAAATTGAAGGTGCATTTGATGAAGGTGGAAAAGGGTTATCTGTTGACGATGTGATTGAACGAATTAAGCCTGAAGACCGCAAGAAACTCCACCTGCCGTTCCCGACATCAAAAGAAGTTAAAGACGCATTAGCAGACGAAGAAAATCGCCATTTCCCTAAGCGATATGGCATTGACTTTTACCATCGATACAAAGAGGATATTGCGTTATTTAAAGAATTAGGTTTCAAAACGTTTCGCATTTCCATTGCGTGGACGCGTATTTTTCCAAACGGTGTGGAAGAAGAGCCTAACGAAGCTGGACTAGCTTATTACGATGACTTATTAGATGAATTAAGAAAAAATGATATTGAACCGATTGTAACGCTGTCTCATTATGAAATGCCTCTACACTTATCTCTTGAATACGGAGGCTGGAAAAATCGCGTGGTAGTTGACCATTTTACACGCTATGCTAGAACTGTATTAGAACGATATAAAGGTAAGGTGAAGTATTGGATTACGTTTAATGAAATTAACTCCATTTTAATGAGCCCTTTCATTAGCGGAGGCATGCTGCGAGACAAGGTTGAAGAAGGAAAGCTGTTAGAAGCAACGTTCCAAGCAGCACACCACCAGCTTGTAGCAAGTGCAAAAGCGGTAGAAGCATGCCATGAAATAAATCCAGAGGCTCAAATTGGCTGCATGGTACTCGGGATGATTAATTACCCAGACAGTCCGCACCCAGAAGACGTACACGCAGCGCTAACTGATCAGCGCAAGACGTTTTTCTTCACTGATGTTCAAGCGCGCGGTCATTATCCAGCATACATGAACCGTTTCTTCAAAGAACATGATATCGAGCTTGATATCCATCCGGAAGACGAACATACTTTAAAGAACAATCTTGTAGACTTTGTTTCGCTTAGTTACTATATGTCAACGGTGTCAGCAAGATCAGAAACAGCTGGTGAACAAGCGGTAGGTAATATTTTAACTAATTTAAAAAATCCGTACCTAGAAGCATCAGATTGGGGATGGCAGATTGATCCTGTTGGCTTGCGCACCCTGCTCAATATGTTTTATGAGCGCTATGAAAAGCCGTTGTTTATTGTGGAGAACGGACTTGGTGCATTTGATAAAGTCGAAGAAGACGGCAGTATTCATGATGACTATCGCATCGATTACTTGAAAAAACATATTGAACAAATGAAAGAAGCTATTGCTGATGGGGTAGAGCTCATTGGCTACACGGCTTGGGGGCCAATTGACTTAGTCAGCTTTTCCACGTCCGAAATGTCAAAGCGCTACGGATTCATTTATGTGGACCTTGACGACGAAGGAAACGGTACGCTAAATCGTTCGAAAAAAGATAGCTTTTATTGGTATCAGCGCGTGATTGGAAGTAATGGAGAAGAGCTTTAAGTAGGAAAGAGGCTGGGGCTTGTCCCAGCCTCTTTTAATTTAATTCGTTTTTGGCGTTCCGTGAATATAACCTGGAGCTGGCTTAAGAATAGGAGCTTGTCCAGTTGCTTTTGGTTCTTCAATATATGAAAACTCTCCTTGTCCATCAATGGAAGGACCACTTGCCCATCTACCTTCTTTACTTAAGGATATCCAGTACTATCATTAGGACTAGCTCCTAAACCATTAACAATTGCATGCTGTGGATTCATTCCACCCATAATACTTTTAATAACAGGGTCTTGAGCTGCTTGTTCTTGTTCTTCTACTTTCTTCTGTGCCGATATCTAGAAGCATATCTCTATACTTTTGCTCTCCTCGACAATTCCAACCTTGAAATAAATACTGCATCATAACAGAAATTTCTCCGTATTGTCCGCCTAATACTTCTTGAAGCTTCTTTGCATAAACGGGATCTGGTTGAGTAGGTTTTGCTTTATATTGAAGTTCTTTTACGTGGAAAAACATCATATCACTCCTTAGCTGATATGTACACTACGTTAGGGTGTTCAAACAAGTAAGGAATATACATCTTTTATAGGAAAGGAAATACCTCAAACTTAAACGTATAATGAAACATAATGAAAATTCAACAGCAACCTTAAAACAAGAACTAAACGATCGCAATAAACAATATATTGATGTTCGTACACCGGGAGAGTTTCGAGGGAATAAAATTCGAGGATTTACGAATATTCCTCTTCAACAGCTTGACCAAAATACAAGCAGCTTATTAAAAGACAAAGAAGTTATTGTTATTTGTCAAAGCGGGATGAGAAGTAAAGCAGCATGCAAGCTTCTTAAAAAGAAAGGCTTCAATCACATTACAAATGTTAAAGGCGGAATGAATGCTTGGAATTAATATGAATCAGGAAATAGAAAACGATAAAATGAATTTAATAAACAAGCCCAAGAAAAACTAAAGCTACTAGGATAATCAAACGGAGGAGGGATGAGATGAGTAATCAAGATATAAAAGCTAAAGAAACAACGAAAGATTCAAAGTATATTCAGCAGCATCTCGCGAATGAACGAACGTTTCTAGCTTGGCTTCGAACGGCTATTTCAATTATTGGTGTGGGTTTTTTAGTAACAAATCTACACTTTACAATGCGAGCTACACTATCTCCGCTTGGTGATCAACTTGCAACAATCATTGGCATTTTATCTGTAGGAGTAGGAATTGTTACGATTATTGTTTCAGCTGTGGCATATGTGAGAAAGATTGAAGCCATTAACAGTCAGACATTCCGCCCAGCCGTCATCAGCATGGTACTTCTCGGTGTATTTGTCATTATTATTTCGCTTATTTTTGGCACTTATTTCTTTATCATTTAAGAGCTTTCACAGCGTAGTATGATTAACTGTTCAAGGGCAATCATCCGATCAGCTTCAGCAGTTTATATGGGGTGTTATCATTGGCTTGCCTGCGACTATCGTCATGCTTGCTGGTGTCTTCATCGCATTGAAACATCACCTTCCGCTTATAGCTGCTATAGCAATAGGTATCATGTGCTGGCTAGTATGTTTAAGTTTACAAAAGGGAATTGAACTACTTATCACAGTAAGATGATATGGTTCAATCGAATCATACTGTGCATGAGAAACTTATGCTAAGATTGTAAAATACTAAATGATAAGCCATTATATAGAAAAAATGGATAGTAGAAGTGGAAAAGCAAATGATTGTGAGGTGACAGCACCATAATGAAAGCTCTTTATAATAGTTTTGCAAATTTGTTTGTTCTCTTAGGTGGATGCTTTTTAATAAGCCCGCTGTTATTATATCGCTTTATTCACAGTGATTATGACCGGTATATCTGGGTTATTAATGGTCCTTATCCGTTTAGTCATTTAGGAAGCGACCCCTTTCAAATACTGGCAGGAGTTTTATTTCTTAGCATAACGGTTCTTTTTCTAGTTACGGGTTTATTATTTCGAATCAGCGTAAAAAACGTTGAGTTAGACTGACGAAAAGCGGAGGAGAAAAGATGAAAGATATTATTGCAGAATTAGAGAGAATGAAAAAAGATATTTCGGAGCGTTTCGATAGTTTAAAAACAGATATCGAGCAGGATTTAGGCGGAATTGATAAACAGATTGAGTCATTGGAAAAGTTGCAAACATCACCTAAAAAGCAAAGCGAATAACATATACATAATCAGTAAGCGAGTATTACCAAAAAGGACGATAATGTTTATCTTCCTTTTTGGTTTGTTAACACGTAGTAAAAAAGAAACACGGGTGCTAGCCTGTGAGAAGATGAAGAACGTTATTCCTCATCTTCAAAAACAATCATCACTCCAACAATCTCTTTTAATCAATTATATTTTACTTTTACCTCATACATTCCGTCACCATAACCAGATTTCGAGATTGCGCCGTTTGAAACTACCCCCCCTTGCTCATTTGAAATGTCTACATCATCTAAATAATTTAACAGACGGATCAAATAAGCTAATCGCGTAGCGGGCACGGTTGTCGTATTCATTCATCATAAGTCTGGCTTGACCAACGAAGCGACCGTTATATTCCACGCACCATTCAAGTTTGTTTTTACGAATAGCTTCGACAAATTTTAATGTACGCTCTCTTGTTTTGGGCTGAATATCTGAAGGGGTACCACCATACATTCGGACGAGCTCTGGATGCGTTTCTACTTGAAGGTAATCATCAACGTCACGGTCAATCGGTTGACGAAGCAGTACTGTGTCACCTTGGATAATAGGAGCATGATTCAATATTTTCACCTTATCTATATGGAAGATTTTTTCAACCTGCTGTTTTAGATAGGTATATTGCTGAGGGTTTGTATCTTGAAAAGCTTCACTGCGACTTGGAAGGGATATGCTGATACGTTATAGGTTTATAAAACTGCGAAGCGGTTAGGTCGTAGTATTCATCATTAATCCAATTGTAGAAGTGACAACCTTCAGCAGCGGGTGTTTTTACAATATCTCCTCCAAACAAGTCGTGGATTACTAAAGATGTGACCCCACACTGACCTTTGGCTGGATTTTCTTTCGTCCATTTTGAGCTAGAGTGGAGCGACCATGCCCTTGTGAATACGCTAAATAGGGAGGCGATATCAATATTTAATTCATTCATACAAAACCTCTGTTGTTAATATTTTCTATATTCTACCTTATTATGTAGGATATTGCTAGATAAAGACAAAATCTAGTGAATAAAATGAACAAAATGCACATAAAAGACGTTTTACTTATTAAAATGTTTGGAAAAAGATGCTACAGTTGTAGTATGATATTATTATCAACACTCTATTTAAAAGTGATTTCGGTGTTTTAGATGCGAAATTTTTTTACTTTTTCATCACTTTTGAATAGTTTCTAATCATCATACAATTAGACTGTGATATAGTTATAGTAGTGACAAAAAAGATAGGTTCCTACAGCGCATCTCGGTTTAGCTAATTAAGAAGGGGAACATCTACATCTTTTTTGAAAATTTAGGGGATGGGGAAGGTTATCATGAGCAACGTACAGACAAAAACAGACGTTATCTTAATAGGCGCCGGCATTATGAGCGCGACTTTAGGGTCGTTACTCAAAGAGCTGGCACCTGAGTGGGAAATTAAAGTATTTGAGTCACTGACAGACGCGGGAGAAGAAAGTTCAAACGAATGGAATAATGCAGGAACGGGGCACTCTGCATTATGTGAGCTTAACTACACATCTGAAAAAGCAGATGGATCTATCGATATTACAAAGGCAGTAAATATTAATGAACAGTTTCAGCTATCAAGGCAGTTCTGGTCTTATCTCGTAAATAGTAACTTAATTGGTAATCCTAAAGACTTTATCATGCCGATTCCACATATGAGCCTAGTACAAGGTGACCAAAATGTTTCCTTTCTGAAGAAGCGTTTTGAAGCGCTTTCAAAGAATCCGCTATTTAAAGGAATGGAATTTTCAGATGACCCAAACAAGTTAAAAGATTGGGTGCCACTTATTATGAATGGTCGTAAGGTAACTGAACCAATCGCGGCAACTAAAATTGATGAGGGGACAGACGTCAATTTTGGTTCTTTAACGCGCATGCTATTTGATCATTTGAAAACAAAAAACGTAGAGCTTAACTATCGACATAGCGTAAAAAACATTAAACGTACAAGCGATGGACTTTGGGAGCTTAAAGTTCAAAACTTAAATACGGGTTTAACTGAATACCATCAAGCTAAGTTCGTCTTTATTGGAGCTGGTGGAGGAAGCTTACCGCTTTTACAAAAAACAGGTATTCCTGAGTCAAAGCGTATCGGTGGATTCCCAGTAAGTGGACTCTTCATGGTCTGTAACAACCCGGAGGTTATCGAGCAGCATCATGGAAAAGTGTATGGAAAAGCAAAAGTGGGTGCACCACCGATGTCAGTACCGCACTTAGACACGCGTTATATTGGAAACAAAAAAGCGCTGCTGTTTGGACCATTTGCCGGGTTCTCACCAAAATTCTTAAAAACAGGTTCGAATTTAGATCTTATTGGCTCAGTGAAGCCAAACAATATTTTAACAATGCTTGCTGCTGGGGTTAAAGAAATGGCCCTTACAAAATACTTAATTCAACAGGTTATGTTGTCTAATGAAAAGCGTGTGGAAGAGCTTCGTGAATTTATTCCAGATGCAAAAGGAGAAGACTGGGATATTGTTGTAGCTGGTCAGCGCGTACAGGTTATTAAAGACACGGAAGCTGGCGGAAGAGGAACGCTTCAATTTGGTACAGAAGTTGTAAGCTCTTCAGACGGAACGGTAGCTGCGCTTCTAGGTGCATCACCTGGAGCTTCAACCGCTGTTCACGTCATGCTTGAAGTATTAGAAAAATGCTTCCCAGATCAAATGAACGCTTGGGAGTCAAAAATTAAAGAAATGATTCCATCATACGGCATGTCGCTTTCTGACAATCCGGCGTTTTTCGAGAAGATTTATGCTTCAACTTCGCATACGCTTGGCTTGAGTGAGAAGGAATCGGTTTATAATTGAGAGAATACTATAGTTAGAAAAGAACCCATTACCTTCAGGTGGTGGGTTTTTCATAAAAAAAGGCCGAAAAACTTTCTTTTATACATATTTCTGTTATATCATTTCGTGATTATTTATTGAGATAATAAGACTTTTGGTTTATAATGGAATTAACCATTAAAAGATTGAATTTTCTGAAATATATTTCGATTCTAAAAACGAAATTTTCAATCTCAACGATGAAAAACTGAAACACACTAAAATTTTGAGGAGGGGCTTTTATGGAATGGAAGTATTGGAAAGTCGTATTACGCTATGGTCATGTAGGAAAACGAAAAGATGTGACGGTTGCACGCTATCTCGTAACGCCTTCTCATTATAATTTAGTCATGGTGATGGACATTGGAAAAGAAATGCCTGGCGTAAAAAGTGAGGGAGTTGTTCGATTAACGGAAGTCGGGTTAGAAGAGTACCTGGCTGGCAAGAGAGCAGAAACGGAAAACTTTTACTTACAGCAGCTTTTTAATTACGAGCTGAGAGCATAGAAAAACTTTCATTAAGAAGCACCACTTAATTTATTTCTTCTACGACCTTCATCTTCTACCATGCAAGCTGAGCTGTTAACTGTTCCACAACTAGCCTTCAACGAAAACAGTATTCATTGTGTTCCAACACAGAAACAAGAATAGCTGAAAGATATAAATAGCTAGCGGTTCTTTTTCGGATGTAAGTAGATTCAAGTGTTGATCCGCCTAACCATTAAACTCTCGGTAAGACCTAAGACGTAGTTGAAATTGATTCTCCAGCAGCTGTTTGAACATTTAATGCTTCTCTATACTTAAGTACATACAAAAAATAGTTGGAGAAGAGAGTATGACTGAAACCATAATAAACCTTGTAGAAGAGTGGGGAATCTGGGGTGTCCTTCTTTCCTTGTTTATTGAAGGGAGTGCATTCCCCTTTATTGGAACATTTTTTATCGTAACGGTAGGCTTTATTTTAGATTTGTCTTGGTTTGGAATCGGTGGGATTTCTCTATTAGGAAGCTTCTTATATGCTGTAGGTAGTTATCTTCCTTATAGAACAACATGCATTACTGCAAAATAAGGCGGTTCAGGGGTTTTTGCAATGCCAGCCATATGTGGTTCCTCCTCGAATAGTAAAATTAAATCCATATTAGTTACACTTTTTGACTAAACAACTCTTTCAAAGAAAAGCAATATTTCTCTGAAAGCTTATCACTTTTCCTCATTAATTCAGCCCGAGTCGTATGTGCTGTTACATTTATTGCTGGTTAGAGCTAATTCTTTAGTGAATCAGTTTTGTTTAGAGATGAAAATGACAAGATATCATCTTTTAGCGAATGTCATAGGGCTCTTTCTTCTTTTCTGCATTTGCTATAGTAACTTTTATATGATAAAATTAAGTTAATTATTTTTGTTCGGTATAGAATCAAGAGAAAAGAAATCTGTTCCATCGAAATTTCAATCTTAAGATAGTATGGTTGGACAAGGGTAGTAATACATATGTGGATTATTCCACAGCAGGAGGCAATATTATGGAACAAGGTACAGTAAAATGGTTTAATGCAGAGAAAGGTTTTGGCTTTATCGAAGTTGAAGGCGGCGAAGATGTATTCGTACATTTCAGCTCAATTCAAGGCGAAGGCTTCAAATCTTTAGATGAAGGTCAAAAAGTAACGTTTGACATCGAACAAGGTCCACGTGGTGCACAAGCTGCTAACGTTAACAAAGTAGCATAATTAAATTAAGTAAAAAAGACTCCACCTCGGAGTCTTTTTTACTTATGAATTCAAATAAACAACTTTATGATTTTAATCGAAGAAAGGGGAACGGTTATGGCTGAGAAAATGTTTAAGGATGGAGAAACCGTAAGCATAAAAGCATCAAACGAATCCGTGACAATTTTAAAAGGGCAGTATGTGAAAAACATGAAAAGATACTCTTATATCGTGGATAAATATCCAAGTACTTTTTTCTTTGAAGAAGAGTTAATAAAACAGAAATAAAAGCGGGCTTTATAAAAAGTTAACATAGACAATACGAACAGTAAAAAGGAGTGGAAACCGCTCCTTTTTAGTTTTTTATAAAAACGAACTTCATTATTTCTTTCATATACGCATAAGGGTGGTTGTTGGATAAAGTCCAAAATGGAATCATCGACATTCAAAATAACTCCGATAGAAACAATTTGAAAGTTTTCAGAGTCACTTAGATAATCGTCGTCTTCATATCCGCTCAATATAGACCAACCTGAGTCACTCTCATCATGTGATTCATCCCTAAGCATAAAGTTGAACTTCTGTTTTTCTAGTACATCATCACTTAATTTTATGACGTTGTATCCGTATCGTCGAGTTTAGTAAATATAATTGGTTTTGCACTTAGCATTGGTGATAAGTTTAATTTTAACTGCGATAGCTTTCCTTCGGTTTCCATTTCATATGCAATTAATAAATTCATTTCTGAATAAGAAATATCCCACTTTACGGTGAACATATTGTAATGATGATGTTTCATCTCCGTATGAAGGGATCCCCATTTTAAATGTAACAGGTCATTTTGTATATCAACTTCAATTTTCCCATATGCAGGGTGCTCAAATATTCCTGTATACTCTTTTAATTCATGTGTAGGGCTTGTTTCTTTTACTTGTGGAAAAGGTTTATCTAACTCTTTCATTATTTCTTTAAACTTAGCTGTATCTTCCGCAGATCTTTTATGCCAGTCGATTGCATCTAGCTCCAGAATCTCATCATAAATTTGATTTGCAAGGTAAGTTGGGAGTAGAGTCGTTCCAGCGTTTGTCAGAATAACAAGGCCGATATTTTCTTCTGGTATAAAAGAGACGAGTGCTGAAAACCCATCAATGTTCCCCCCGTGATGAATGACTTTGTAACCGCGATACGCACTAATAAACCACCCAAGTCCGTAGCAAGTGAGCGCTGTTTCAGACGTAGATAGCAGCGGATCATCAGGAATTGGAATATGCGGTTCATACATTTGCTGCAGTAAATTTGGTGTAATAAGTTCATGCTCTCCAGCTTTTCCTTGATTTAAATGAAATAAAATCCACTTAGCCATATCTTCTATCGTTGAGTTTATGCATCCCGCAGCACCAACTGTATCAATGTTACGCAACGGAATTTTAACGGTATCTTTATCTTTTTCAATGTATGGAAGTGCGTGGTTATCATTTTCTTGTGAAGTAGTAACTGAGAAATTTGTATTTTCCATATGAAGAGGTTGCAAAATATGCTCACTTACATACTGCTCCCATGTTTGGTTCGTGATTTTTTCTACCATATAGCTCATAGTTACATACATTAAATTATTATATAGAAAAGATGTGCGAAATGGTGCATCAAGCTCTAAGTGCTTAATTTTCTCCATAATTTCTTTTCGCGTGAATGAAGATTGATACCATAATAACTCATGACGACTTACCCCAGAACGATGGGAAGCTAAATCACGAGCTGTAGTTTGTGAGCTTATCAGAGGGTCATGGAGTGAAAAAGTTGGAAGATACGTTTGAACAGGTTCATCCCAGTCAAACTTTCGTTGTTGAGCAAGTAAACTTAGAGAAAGTGTACCAAAAGCTTTTGTAGATGAGCCGATTGCAAACAGCGTGCTAGGTGTAACAGGTTTTTTATTTTCAACGTCACGGTATCCAAATCCTTCAGAAAGAACAATTTCTCCATCTTTTACGATTGCGACTGCTGCTCCTGATACATTTAGCTCTTTCATCATTTCTTTTGTACAATTACGCAGGTGATCTGTAAGAGAGGACTTTATTTTTTGCATAAGGCTTTTCTCCTTTACCATTTTTTTCTACAAATAGGTTACTTCGAGGTAAAGAAGGGAAATACCTTCTTGTTAACAAAGATGTCATAATTTCCAATGTTCTTATTAATTAGTAGATTAATAATTTTGATAAAAAAGATAAGACAAAACAATTTAATTGGTTTTATGGTTCCGGTGCAAAAATTAACTTAGTATACTATCAGAAAGAAACTTTTCATTAATCTCTTACATATTACACCGTTTTCCACAGAGGCCTTTGAAGATGAGCTAAGCGCTGCTGGGAAAAAAGAACAGAAACTATTACCGCAGTAGAAGAACTAGATAATCAACTTTATCCTGTAAGTAGAAATGATATTGAAGAGGTAGAAGGAACATTAGGGTTAAAGTTCCCTTTTGAATTAAAGAAGTTTCTTTTAGAGATTGGTTATGGCTTCCTTCAAAGATCAGAATATAATATCAATCGTATTATGGGGCCTTCTTCCATCAGAGATGCTAGATTAAAAGTTAATGATTTTGAATTTTATCCTGATATAGAAGTTTACGAAAATCTTGAAGAGGATAAATTAATATTTTTTGAAGCTAATGAAAGCGCGTTGCTACTAATAGAAATAAGTGAAGAGCAAAATAATGCTATTTATTATGATGATATAAAAATCGCGGATTCCTTAGAAGAATTTTTAAAGAAAATCATGGAAGATGATAAGTATTATATTGATTTAGAATAATACGATACTTATTTAATATTAAAGGCTTTATTTATATTAAACAATGAACAATAGATAAAATAAAGAACCCAACAAATAAAAAAATTAGCGAAAATAATAAATACTTATTCAAATTATAATAGAAAATTGGTTTATTTAAAGAGTGTATTAGACAAGTAGAACATTAATTTTCATTATTGGATAAGACTGTAACAAAATTTCTATATTGTATACTTCATATATCTTTAGTTAACATAATGTCTCTTTCCGGAACCAAGCAAGCAAAAGAACCCTTGCGGCAGTAGGGTTCAGCTAAGGGTTCCTTTGCTTGAGTATGCATCTTTTTATACACCGTTGATATGACTACGTTTTTTGGGTAGTTGAAAGAAGCGAGAATGTATAAAAAGAGCTCCTTTTATACATATGCTCGCATGAGAAAATATAGTATTTTCAGCAAAAATCTGTTATTATATGTCTGCACATGCTTTTTATTTTGTTAACGATAATATTTACTGAATTTTCTTTTTACAGATTCAGTTATAGATATAGTTAGTAGGGAGATAAGTGATGAAGTAAAAGCAGTAAAGCTAAGTGTCCCTACTCTCATACCCATCCTCCAATAAGGAAACTGACGATAACACCACCCACACTAATCACTCCTACACTTAAAGGCGCTATATACTTAATAGTAGGTTTTTTTCTACTGAGTGCACATGAGAGTACAATTAAACTAGCAATCATAATTGTAGAAACTATCTGTAAGTCACCCATTATTAACAGCCTTTAAATTCAAGATATCCACACTAGTATATTCTCCTAATGAAGTATCAAATAACACCTTGCTCAATCATAGCATCAGCAACTTTTATAAACCCGGCAATGTTTGCACCTACGACAAGATTACCAGGAGCGTTGTATTCTTGAGCAGCTTTCTTGCTATTTTGGTATATGCTTTTCATAATCGCATGTAATTTGCTATCGACTTCTTCAAAAGTCCAAGAAAGCCTAGTGCTATTTTGAGCCATTTCTAATGCTGATACAGAAACACCACCAGCATTTGCCGCTTTAGCAGGGGCAAATAAAATATTGTTCTCTAAGAAAATCTCGACAGCTTCTAATGTAGATGGCATATTTGCACCTTCACCAATTGCTTTTACTCCATTGGAAAGTAATAATTCTGCAGAGTTTTGATCGATTTCATTTTGAGTAGCACATGGTAAAGCAATATCACATGGTACTGTCCAAATTCCATTAGAACTTTCCACATAAATCGCTTCAGGATGATCAGCTACATAAGTACTTATACGTTTCTTTTCTATTTCCTTAATGCGTTTAATTGTCTCTAAGTTAAGACCATTTTTGTCATAGATATAACCATTCGAATCGCTGCAAGCAACCACTTTAGCCCCTAGCTGCATCGCTTTTTCAATTGCATAGATTGAGACATTTCCTGACCCCGACACAACAACTGTACTGCCTTCAAAGCTAAGATTCTTATCTTTTAACATTTCTTCAACAAAGTAAACTGTTCCGTATCCAGTGGCTTCTTTACGAGCTAAACTTCCACCATAACTAAGGCCTTTTCCTGTTAGAACGCCTGCTTCAAAGGTGCTACGCATTTTTTTATATTGCCCAAACAAAAAGCCAATTTCTTTACTTCCTACACCAATGTCACCTGCAGGAACATCCGTATCAGGTCCGATATATTTGCTAAGTTCTAGCATAAAGCTTTGACAAAAACGCATTATTTCTCCATCTGATTTTCCTTTAGGATCAAAATCAGCACCTCCTTTACCGCCACCAATTGGTTGACCAGTTAAAGAGTTTTTAAAAATTTGCTCAAATCCTAAAAATTTAATAATACTTGCGTTGACAGATGGATGAAATCTTAACCCACCCTTATATGGACCAAGTGCGCTGCTATATTGGACGCGAAACCCTCGGTTTACTCTAACATTTCCGTGATCATCGACCCACGGTACACGAAAAGTGATGACTCTCTCAGGTTCAACGATTCTCTCCAAAATAGCTTGGTTAATATACTGAGGATTTTTAACGAGAACAGGTATTAAAGAATCGAATACTTCTTTGACCGCCTGATGAAACTCACTTTCATTTGGATTTCGTTTTTTAACTGTTTCAAATACTTGATTAACATAATTTTGTACGCTTTCTGTATACGTCGATTGATTTTTTTCAATTGTTATCATACTTATCCGTCTCCTATTTATTAATTTATAATGAAAATTTTAAAAATTTTTCGTAATTTTTTAGAGTTGTTAGTATAAAATATTTTATAATTGAAATAATGATCGAATCAATATAAAGAAACGATAATATCAATGCTTTTTATGCATTAACTAATAAGGAGGATATAAAATGGACTTTAGACAAATCCGTTATTTCATGGAGGTGGCTACACGCGAACACGTAACTGAAGCCGCCCACTCTTTACATGTAGCACAATCCTCGGTAAGTCGACAAATAGTAAATTTAGAAAATGAATTAGAAGTTGATTTGTTTATCAGAGAAGGAAGGAGGGTACATTTAACGCCAATTGGAAAAATATTTTTTGAACGAATGAAACATGCCATGAATGTGATAGACGATGCGAGACGTGAGGTTAAGGAATATTTAGATCCTGAAAAAGGAACAATACGCATTACTTTTCCGATAAGTTTAGCAGCGTATACATTACCAACTGTAATCTATGCATTTAGATTGCGCTATCCGGAAGCAAAATTTCAGTTGAAACAAGCGCTTTACCAGGAATTAATTGAAGGTGTGATTAAAGGAGATTTTAATCTTGGTCTGATAGGTCCACTTCCTCTCAAAGAAAAAAAACTTGAACAAAAAGTTTTATTTACGGAAAATATTGTGGTTCTTTTGCCAATTCACCACCGCCTTGCAAAAGAATCCTCCGTAAAACTTCAAGAACTAATAGACGAACCGTTTGTTTTATTACCTGAGGGTTTTGTCTTTCGAGATATTGTTGTAAATGCTTGTCAGAATCTTGGCTTCACACCAAATGTTGCCTTTGAGGGGGATGATATCGATGCGTTGAAAGGGTTAGTTTCTGCTGGTTTAGGTGTAACACTCATGCCAGAAGTCACGCTAGTCGATAGCTTGCCACGCTCAACAGTTAAAATACCATTGGTTGAACCAAATGTAACAAGGACTGTAGGGGTTATTACCCCAAAGGAACGGTCACTACTTCCAACGGAAAAGTTATTTTATGATTTTCTTCAGGAATTTTTCACTAGATTAGATGATTTTAAGAGCTAATTTATACTTAAGAAAAAGCACGTAACCAGTATAGAAAAGTAATATATTACATCTTTAGTTACCATAATATTCTTTCTGGAATCCAAACCAAAAAGAATCCCTTAAAAAGAAGGGTTAAGATCATGAATTATGCAGCTTTTATACATATGCTTGTTTTATATAATAAATCGCTTTCATGAAGAAAAGAAAATATGTTATATTTAACTTACTAACACACACATTTCATATCTAGTTTTATAAAAAGCTGCCTCTCTGACGCTCCGAGGCAGCTTTTTATTTTGTTAATGGTAATAAATATTTTAACATCTTGTAATAGATCTAAATATTTTGTCCGCGAAAGTATACGTTTACGAACGGTTTTTGATTGACAAGAGGAAGAGAAACACAAAAGGAGTGTAAAAATAGAAAAAACTCGTCAACAAGAGGCTTTTATTTATCAAGACAAAAACTTCCTTTTTCTATAGATAAAAATATATCTAATAAAATATTCTTGTCATATCTCATAATAAACTTTATAAAAGCACTAATAAAAAATACATAGTATGTTATAAGCTTACAGTGTACAACGTACAACGCTGCCAGCATAAAGATTACTTAAACAGATGATTTGTTGTTGAAAATTACCAATCACTTTGATTATCAATTACTCAACAAACTATTGATATGTAGTATTAATTACATAAAAAATAAACGTTTATTTCTTTAGCTTTATGAGCAGCGACATTTAAACGAAATAGTTTTAGATGTCTATCTATAACTTACGATCAATATCACCTTTAATTAAGGAAAACTGTTCTTGTTCTATTCTACATATTTCAAGAATTTCGTGACGTCCGTTTTCTGGCACTATACAACAGGGAGCATAGAAGGAAATATAAGCAATAAAAAGCGGTGAATCATAGCTTTATTAAGGTATTCTCATCATAAATAAAAATTTATATTGACAATGAAATGATATTCGTTTTATAATTATCTCGAATTAAAGATATTTTAATTAAAGATAAATTTAATTAAAATTAGAAGTAGAAAGTGATGATATTGAATAAAAGTTTAGCAGAAACCGTTTTTAACCTTTCAGAAAGCTTCTAAATTTAAAATCAAAAAGTTATTGAAGATTTCTTTATAGCTTTGGGTGATGAAGAAAAAAGCTGTCATTAGAATTTTAGGCAAAATACAGTATTGCTAACTATAATCATCAAAGTTAATAAAATGATAAAAAAATAGGAGGAATTAAAAATGATTAGTATTGGTTTATTATTAATTCGTTTAGTAATTGGATTGTCATTTATGGCCCATGGAGCTCAGAAATTATTCGGATGGTTTGGTGGTCATGGATTAAAAGGAACAGGAGGGTGGTTTGAGTCCATTGGAATGAAACCAGGTGTTAGAATGGCTTTGATAGCTGGGTTATCAGAACTTGTAGGTGGTGCTTTATTTGCTGTAGGCTTTCTTACACCTCTTGCCGCTCTTATGATTGCGGGAACAATGTTAATAGCTATTATTAAGGTACATGGTCCAAATGGCTACTGGTCAACACAAAATGGTTATGAATATAACCTTACATTATTAGTTGTTGCTGTTAGTATTGCTATAATCGGTCCAGGATACTACGCAATCGACGCCCTTATTTTCTAAAAGGAAACATGGTCAAGTAAAGAATAATTTATTAAAAGTAGTTAGATACGTATACTTTGTTACTCTAGAAGTTAAACATATGAATTTTCGGATAATATCTCGAATTCGAGATATTATCAGTTTAATCATTTGAGTTTATTAAAGGGATATCTTTTATATAGCGTACCTAGGTAATTTTGGTTAGATTGAATATTCCATTGCTTTATGAAGGACAATTAAAATATGGTAAGGGAGAGATGAAGAATGACAAAAAAAACTACAGGAATCCATCATATTACAGCGATTGTAGGTCATCCACAGGAAAATGTTGATTTTTATGCTGGTGTATTAGGTTTACGCTTAGTCAAACAAACAGTCAATTTTGATGATCCGGGTACGTATCATCTTTACTTTGGTGATGAAGCTGGAAAGCCAGGAACAATTATTACCTTTTTCCCGTGGGCAGGAGCACGCCAAGGAGTAATAGGTGATGGTCAAGTAGGTGTAACTTCATACGTAGTGCCAAAGGGCGCCATGGATTTTTGGGAGCAGAGATTATCAAAATTTAATATTCCGATAACAAAGATGGAACGATTCGGAGAACAATATTTAGAATTTGACGATCCCCATGGTTTACATTTAGAAATTGTTGAAAGAGAAGCTGGTGAAAAAAACACGTGGCAATTTGGTGAGGTTACACCTGAAGTAGCGATTAAAGGCTTTGGGGGAGCAACATTATTATCTGCTCGTCCTGAAGAAACAGCCAAGTTATTAGAGGATGTTATGGGTCTTGAAAAAGTAGGTGAGGAAGGAGATTTCATTCGTTTTCAATCATCTGCTGATATCGGAAATATCATTGATTTAAAGCTAACGCCAATCGGTCGTGGACAAATGGGTGTTGGAACCGTTCACCATATTGCATGGCGTGCTGAAAACGATGAGGACCAGTTAGAATGGCAAAAACACGTAGCTAGTAATGGATATGGAGTCACAGCTGTACGAGATCGAAACTATTTTAATGCTATTTACTTTAAAGAACATGGAGAAATTCTATTTGAAATTGCCACAGATCCACCAGGTTTTGCACATGATGAGTCACAAGAAACAATGGGAGAAAAGTTAATGCTGCCTAAGCAGTATGAAACTCATCGAGCTCAGCTTGAAAGAGAATTGCTTCCTTTTGAAGTGAGAGAACTAGACTAAATTCGAGTCTGAGTGCTTATTTTGCTTTCAATTCATCAATCTAATCTATTTCAACTAAGAAAAAAATGATAAGAAAAGAGAGGTCTTTCTATAGAAAGACCTCTCTTTTCTTATGGAGCGTAGGGGATTCGAACCCCTGACCCCTTCGCTGCCAGCGAAGTATTCTCCCGCTGAACTAACGCCCCGATATGTATGTTCTCTTTTATTTTATAAATCTCTATAACGTCTGTCAATTCGTTTTTTGTATATTTTCGAAATAAAGCAACAATTTTTTTAGGTTTCATTTTTTCCACACATTTATTTAGTATAACTAAAGGTGAATAAGTAATGATATCAATATTGTAAGCGTTAACCTATTGCGTTCATTACTTAATTTGTATAGATCTGATACTAGGGGGAGCATTGGGTGGAAGCAGTTAAATTAACACCAAAACCAAAAAGACAAAGAGAGGTACACAAAAAGAAAACCTCAGCCGCTATTTATCAAACAGTGTGGAGGTGGCATTTTTATGCAGGACTTATTTTTGCACCATTTTTAATCATATTAGCGTTTAGCGGTGCGGTGTATTTATTTAAGCCACAAATTGAGTCAGTTCTTTATCACGACCTGTATTACGTAGAAGAAAAAGGAGATATACTACCTTCAACAAAACAAATAGATGAGGTCCAAAAAGCGTATCCAGAAACAGCTATTACTTCAATAAAATATTATGATGATCCACTTCGTACAGCTGAGATTGGGATTATGACAAATGGAGAGATGTCTTCAGCATTTATAAATCCGTACACTGGAGAAGTAGCTGGAACTCTCTCAGATGACGAGAAATTCACGACTATTTTCAAAAAGATTCATAGTGAATTGCTCATTGGCGGAACGCTTGCCAATCGACTTGTAGAGCTAGCTGCCTGCTGGGCTGTTATTCTATTAATTACGGGTCTGTACATATGGTGGCCAAGAAATAAAACGTCGATATGGGGAACAGTTTTGCCAAGGTTTAACCGAAAAGGAAGAATATTTTGGCGAGATATGCACGCTGTTCCTGCATTTTGGCTATCGTTATTTATGTTAATTTTAATTCTAACAGGACTTCCTTGGTCAGGAGTGATGGGAGAGCAAATTAATCGACTTGCTACGTATTCAAACACGGGCTACCCACCATTTGCACATAGCTTTGGTGAAAAGCCTGAATCAATTGTTAAAACAAAAGACGTAGCAGAGGATATACCGTGGGCTGCAGAAAACATTCCAGTTCCCAATTCATCTGTTACTGGCTACGTGCCGCTTTCTCTTGAGAAAGTGACTGATATAGCACAAGCTGAAAAAATTCAAAAGCCATATACAATTTCAATGCCTCAAGGTGAAAAAGGTGTTTATACCATTTCAACATCTCATACTAAGCCCGGCGATAATGCAACTCTTCACGTTGATCAATATTCAGGTGCTATTTTAAGCGATGTTCGCTTTGATGATTACGGTATTATGGGAAAAGGAATTACAATGGGAGTTGCGCTTCATGAAGGAAGGCTATTTGGCGTAGCAAATCAAATTCTTGGCCTCATTACGTGTCTTGGATTAATTGGTTTAATTGTTAGTTCGTATGTTATGTGGCGTAAGCGAAAACCTCAAGAAAGTTCCGGAGCACCACCTAAGTCAAAGGACTCCAAAGTGACAAGAGTTGTTTTCTTTATCATGCTTGGACTCGGGATCGTCATGCCACTTGTTGGAATTTCAATTATTGCGGTATATTTGTTGGATAGGTTTGTATTTTCAAAGATACCCTCTGTTCAAAATTAAGTGCGTAACTTTTCGCTGCTTGCCTTGTTTCATGGCAAGCAGTTTTATTATACGTAATAACCTTCAAATATGTTAAAATAGTAAAAATATTCATTCGAAAACTTGGAGGCTATTATGAAATACGACGTAATTGTAGTTGGAGCCGGCTCAATGGGAATGGCAGCCGGTTATTTTTTAGCAAAAAAAGGGCAAAGAGTTTTACTTATTGATGCCTTTGATCCACCCCATACGAGCGGAAGCCATCACGGCGAGACGCGCATTATTCGCTATGCATACGGAGAAGGAGAAGAGTACGTACCGCTTGCACTCCGAGCAAAAGAGCTGTGGGAAGAGCTAGAAAAAGAAAGTGGACGATCGTTCTTTTTAAAAACGGGAGTACTGAGCGTAGGAGAAGAGACCTCATCGTTTATTCAAACCGTCATTTCAAGTGCAAAAACATATAATCTACCACTTGAAGTGTTAAACGCAGTTGAAATACATACGCGATTTCCTGGAATCACTGTTCCGGATTCGTTCATTGGCTGTTTTGAACCAACCTCAGGCGTTTTAAAATGTGAAGATGCTATTCGCACTTACAAAGAGTTTGCGTTAAAATACGGAGCTGAGCTGTTAACTAATCATCCTGTGAAAGGTATCAAAGTAACAGAAGATAGCGTAAAGGTGCATACAGGTGACAACGTATATGAAGGTAAACGTTTGGTTCTTTCTGCCGGATCCTGGTCCAAAGAGCTGTTAGCTAAGCTAGGACTCAATCTTCCTGCAACACCTATCCGCAAGACCTTTGCGTGGTTTGAAGCAGATGAAAAATTTTACGGAGAAGGGAAATTCCCTGCGTTTTCATTTGATACAAAAAGTGGGATGTACTATGGGTTTCCAAGCATTGACGGAGCGGGTTTAAAACTAGGCCGTCATGATGGCATTCAGCAAGCCCAAAATCCAAATGAAGAGATGGCGCCTTTTAACGATGGAGATCGTGCAGAACTGGAAAACTTACTTCGTAGCTATATGCCGCAAGTAGGAAAGCTGAAGTTCGGCAAAACGTGTATGTACACGATGACACCAGATGAAAACTTTATTATTGATACGCACCCATTGTATAAAAACGTTGTGTTCGCAGCAGGTTTTTCAGGGCACGGATTTAAATTCAGCAGCGCTGTTGGTGAAGTAATAAGTGATCTTTTGACTACAGGTAAAACACCGTATGACTTATCATTATTCTCAGCAAGTAGATGGGAGGTAGAATAATGAAATTTTCAATTGTAGACGTATTTTCACAAGGAAAGTATACGGGAAACCAGCTGGCTGTTTTTAAAGAAGCAGGACATTTATCAACAGAAGAGATGCAAAAAATTGCCAAGGAAATTAATTTCTCTGAAACAACGTTTATTCTATCAAATGAACCTACTGACAGAGGGTATCCTGTCCGTATTTTCACACCTGAGCCAAATCCAACAATTACAAGACATAATGAAAGGGTTAAGACTCGTTGAAACTGCCAAGCATCTCCCCCATTTGATCAGAGAAGCTGAGCAAAAAGACCTTTCATTTACTCAATTCCTGTTAGATGTCACTTCTTATGAGCAAACTCGAAGAGAAGAAAAGCAACTAAACAACCGATTAAAGGGGGCAACTTTTCCTTTCAGCAAAACACTTGAGGAGTTTAATTTAAAAGAACAAAAGTCTTTAAGCAACAAACAACTAAATAGATTAAAAGATTTAACTTGGATAGAACAGCTGTACAATTTGATTTTATTAGGGCCACCAGGTGTAGGTAAAACTCACCTGGCCGTAGGCCTAGGAATAGAGGCTATTAACCAAGGGTATAAAGCGATATTCACATCAATGGGAGATTTAATTCATAACCTGAAAACAGAAGAAATCACACGAAAGTCAAAAGCAAGAATGAAAAGAATTAGAGAGGCTGATTTAGTCATAATAGATGACTTAATGTTTATGGCAATGGATCAACAAGAAGCTAATATGTTCTTTCATTTAATTAATGACTTGTATAATCAGTCTTCCATTATCTTGACCTCTAATAAGGCACCAAAAGAATGGGGAGAATTATTGGGTGATCAAGCTATAACAACAGCAATTCTAGATAGGATTCTTCACCGAGTAGAAATCATTCATTTAAATGAAGATAGTTATCGTATGAAGCATCGTTCTACCATATTTGGGGAACAAAGTGTTTCAAAATAACGAGCAAAAATTGTTTCATTCTACTTGACGGTCACATCTTTGTTTTATATATACTTTTACGAACGCTTTTCGACTAAAAACGGATATAGAAATCTGTTAACTGATGATTTGTATCTCGATTGCTATTAACAACATTAATCATGGACTCAAGACGCTTATTTTCTATAACGTCCAATCCTAATAAGTAATCGATAAAAGCGATTTTTGATAAGGTAGAAATCATCAATGTTTCTAGATCATGTTGATCCATGATTTCATTTACAAGTTTGTACAATTCATCTTTTCGAAATCTCATCGCTCTTTCATCTACGACAACAGACCTATCAATTTTAAAAACAGTCAACTTTTTCCCTCGCTTTCTGAATGATCTATTTTCATTAGTATGCTCAATACTCTGGAAAACTAAAAAGATGTACATTTATAATAAGGATTTTAGTAATCTATGCTGAAATAAAATAAAGAGGTGAATAATTTGTTACTTACTATTCTAAGTGCTTTAATAAATAAGTCAGAAAAGCAAGATGCTAAAGATCAATCTCTAATAATAGATGATGTGAAAAATAAGTTGGAAAAGCTTTCTCCTGAAGAAACCATTGAGTTGGGATATAGAATTACACACGAGGTGTTTGTGGTTTTAAGAAAGTTTCCTACGGATACTAAGGATCACTTTATATTGTTTAAACAACTGGCTGCTGCTGCACAAAACATCCCAGTTGAGTTGAAAGATAGAGGTCTAATAAAAGATTCACCAGAAATCTTAGCATTTCTAAAAACACAAATATCGGAGATAGTGGCATTATTTATTGAGATGGACAACAGTAAAAGACTTCAGGGTATAACTTTAGAACCCATGAAGCGTATTAACTTCTTTTTAAATAGGAGAGCAACCTTTATTGAGTTGGTAAAAGGATTCAATGGTGTACTAATACGTAATAAAGCACTAGAGATTGGGAGCTTGAGGAAATAGACAGAGAGATTTTTATAAACAAAATAGAATCGAACGACTTCTATTTTGAGATAAACGTTTCCATGGCAGATGTATCGCCTGCAGTAAGAGTGAATTTTCATGAAGGAAGAGTACTGCAAGGGTTCAATCTATTTAGAGGACGTATTTGAACTTCGTTTTCCGAATGAGTTTATGTTGCAATTATTAGAAAGTGGCTTGTTTGCTTCAAGTCAATATAAATGGGCTTTTGAATCAATCAACGACTCAACGATATATGAGGATTGTCTTGCCACATTAAAAAGGAAAGAGAGCCTTAAGGCTAAGTAGGCAGACTTGGGCCTGTTATAATTCAAAGGTTATAATTAGAAAATAATTAATAAATGAAAAGAGCATTCCTATGTGTTGAGACATGAGAATGCTCTTTTTTAAATAGATATTATTATTCACCGGAAATAAAAGGTAGTTTTATATACCTAATTATTTTATAAAAATAGTTACATTAATGGTAAAAATAATCTATAAATAATGTATAATTTTATAATATATCACTAGTGTCGCATTAAAATAATTCAACGCTTTATAAAAATCTGAATTTTCAGTAATTTATCTTTGCATAAAAAAAGCCTTTATAATGGTTGGGCGGTAATAAACCATCCAAATCCAAAATAAAGGACAATAAGCATGGATAAGTTTACACGAAAAACATCATTTGAACAATGGTTTTCACCGATTTTCTCCACAAAACTCGAGGAATTGGTTGAAAGCTATCAATTAAATTCCTATACAAAGAAGCTA